>UQPL01000090.1:0-7593 GCA_900542895.1 uncultured Collinsella sp.
GGCATGATGGTCTGGATGGTGTTGTTGACCTTCCAGGTCTTCATCCAGCGGACAAAGTAACCGCAGATGACAGCCATGATCATGGCGCCCAAGAAGCCAGTCGAAACGCTGTTGCCGCTCGGGGTGACGACGGCGTTGTTGACCAAGTAGCCCAGGACAAAACCGGGGGCGAGCGCGGGCTTGCCGGCCATCGAGTAGGCGATGTATGCCGCAAGCACCGGAATCATCATGGAGATGCCGGCCATGCCGATGGTGTTAAGGCTCACCATCAGCGGATTCGTAACCTCCATGCCGTTGGCGCCGGCGGTACCGGATGCCAACGAGAAGGCGAGGAACACGCCACCGATAACGACAATGGGGATAAAATAGGAAACGCCGGTATTGAATGCATTGAGCAGCGTCTTGCCAGGATCGGCAAAGATAGACTGCTTGGACGCCGGTGTCGGGGCCTGCGGGGCAGCGGAGACGGCCTTCTTCTCTGCCTTGGCCTCGGCCTTGGGCGCGTCAACGGCACCACCCGTCGCCTTGATAATCTCAACAGCCTGGTCGATGATCTTGACCGGATCGGCGATCACATCGGAAGTACCGACCTTGAGGAACTTGCCCTCGGCCATCTTCTGCTCAAAACGGTCCTCGTTCTCGACACCCACGTCGACGGACTCCAGGACCAGGTCGGCGGAGTCCACGTCTTCCTGCGTGAGCTCATTCTCGATACCCAGGCCACCCTGAGCCTCGACCTTGCACTCGATGCCACGGGCGGCGCATTCATCCTGAATCGCCTTCTGGGCCATATACGTGTGGGCGATACCCACGGTACAGGCGGCAACGCCTACGATCTTCATTGCTTCCCTCTTTTCATAGAGTTGCGTGCGCAAGACACCGTTTGCGGAGGCCTCCGGAGCATCCCCTGCCGTTTGGACTTGCTGTCTTTTCGACAAGACCAATATAGGTGCTCGTTTTTCTTAATGCCAGCTTATTTCGGTAAACGCGCAGGTCAGAGCGTTGGTTATGCGATTTAGTTATGCGTTTAACCAAAAATGAATCCTGCGATTTTACCCTCGATTTCAAAAGTCAAGAAGTATTTGATTTTCTCGGTAGACGGCAGATGCGCATGCCGGTCACAAATTTCGACCCCACCCGTATGCCGCATTTGTTGCATACTCATATGAAAGGATAAAACCGCTCACCGAAGCGCATCCCTCACCAAGACTCAAAGTCATCATGTTGGAAAATGCTCATCTGTCGGAAGGAGTCGCTGTGGCAAAACAGCGCGTTACGATCGCAGACGTCGCTCGAGAGGCGGGAACCTCGACGGCAAGCGTCTCGTATTACCTCAACGACAGACGAGAAAAGCTTAGCGAGAAGACGCAGAACAAAATCGCGCGCGTCATTAAGGAACTCGGATACGTTCCCAACGCCCAAGCGCAGACGCTCACCGGCAAGCAAACCCACGTCATCGCCATCATCATTTTGGATAACACCAACAAATGGGCGGGGCTCGTTCTCAATGGCATGGAGCAGGTCATGCTCCCCGCGGGCTACCAGACGGTCGTTTGCACGAGCAACTTTAACCCCGAGACCGAGCTCATGTACGTCGACAAAATGCTCTCGCTGGGCGTCGATGGCTTTATCATCCAGCCCACGGCAAACTTCAAAGCCGTGCACGACCGCATTAGACGCGCCGGCAAGCCGGTCGTCTTTTTCGATGCGGCCATCTATAGCCCAGGTACCAGCTGGATCAAAACCAACCTTTACGACGGCGTGTACAACGCCACACAGGCACTCCTCGACGCCGGCTACGAAGATTTCTTTTCCATTGCCGCCAACATGACCGAAATGCGCACCCGCATGGAGCGTTTTCAGGGGTATGCCGAGGCGCTGGCCGCGAATGGGCAGCTCTACAAAGCGATTCCCATCGATCACAACAAGCCGTCAATCAACGAGCTCACCGAATACTTTAAATTCAAGTTCAATCCCGCCAAGCGAACCCTTATCTTCGTGCAAAATCAGTGGGCACTTCCCCGTGTCTACAAGGCCCTCCAGCCAATGGCCCATCTGCTTCCGCAGCAAATCGGCCTTTTGGGACTCAACTGCGAAGACTGGACTAATCTCACCACACCGACCGTCTCCACCATCATCGAGCCCGTCGACCAAGAAGGTCGCGAAGCAGCCGAGATGCTGCTCGCCCTACTTGACGGAAGCAGCGAACCCGGCGAGCAGCGCATTCTCGAGTGCAAGCTCAACTGGCTCGACTCCACCTCGATCTAGACCGCGGGACAAATGAATCAGTAGCGTTTGTCTCAAATCTTAAGTATTTGTTCGACAGAGCGGCCCTTGCCGGCTCCTGCTAGACTGGTAGATTCCCAACCGTCCATCCAGGAGCCTCAATGTCGCGCAAGCCCGCCTACAAGCAAATACTTTCCATCGGCACCACCGTGGTGCTAGGGTTTGCGCTGTTTACGGGATCGCTTGACGGGGCGCCCAAGCTGCTGTCGCCGCAAAGCGATGAGCAAGCGGCGGCTCTGGCCAAAAAACAAAACGAGAGCCCCAGCCGTACCGACGACGAGGCAGACCTGGTTGCCCGGCTCGAATCGGGAACGGCGAGCTCCCCGGACCCTCAAAACGGCCAGGACTCTGGCGATGGCTCCGATTCCGCCGCAACCGACACCGATGACGACGTTTCCGCGGACAGTGCCGCCACCCCCATCGACGAGGTCGAAAACCCCGACCTCAACCGCGCCCGCGGTGTTTATCTCAGCAGCATTCCCGACTACGCCGGCAACCCCTACGTTGCCCTTCGCACCGACAGCACGCACCCGCTCGGCACACCATCATTCACGCTCGATGAATACGAGCGCGCTACAGAAGAGGGCTGCTTTAAGAAGTTCTCCAAGCTCGACAGCCTGGGCCGCACCCGCAAAGCGCTCGCCTGCGTGGGCCCCGAATCACTCGGTCAAGGCGAGCGCGGCGATATCTCGCGTATCCATCCTGCCGGTTGGCACCAGCAGCGCTACGACTTTATTCCGGGCCAGAGCCTCTACAACCGCTGCCACCTTATCGCCTGGTCGCTCTGCGGCGAAAACGCCAGCCGCAAAAATCTCCTCACCGGCACGCGCTATCTCAACGAAACGGGCATGCTGCCGTTTGAGGAGCAGATTCTCGGCTACATCCGCGACACGGGCAACCATGTGCTCTACCGCGTCACGCCCATGTATAACGAAGAGGAACTTGTCTGCCGTGGCGTGCGCCTTGAGGCGCAATCGGTCGAGGACCACGGCAAGACCCTCTGCTTCCACGTATATTGCTACAACCTGCAGCCGCACGTGCAGATCGACTACGCCACCGGTCGCAACCAGGCATCCGGAGACTAGTGCCGACCGCGCCACCCGTAACCCAAAGATGATCTGTTTTCCTCCGTCCCCCAGGGATCAAAAAGGGCCGCCCTGGGTTACCCAGAGCGGTCCTTGCATCGGCATATATGTTGCAGGCAACGCCACACGCTACTTGGCGCGACCCTCCTCATAGCGCTCGACCAGCTTGGCCTGAACGTCATAGGGAACCTGCTCATAGCCAGCGGGCTTCATGGTAAAGTCACCCGTGCCGCGCGTGATAGAGCGCAGGCGCGTCGAGTAATCCGTCAGCTCGGCGAGAGGTGCCTGGGCGATGACCACGGTGTCGCCGCGTTCATCGGTCTCCATGCCCGTCACGCGACCGCGCGATGCCGAGATGTCACCCATCACGGCGCCGGCGTAGCTCTCGGGGATAGTCACCGTAATTTCCTCGATGGGCTCCAGCACCACCGGGTCGGCATCGGCACATGCCTTGCGCAGGCCGATGCGAGCCGCCGCGCGGAACGCCATCTCGTTGGAGTCGACGCTGTGATACGAGCCGTCGTACACAGCCACGCGAATGCCCGTGAGCGGGTAGCCGGCAATGATGCCGTCCTTCATGGTCTCCTGGACACCCTTGTCCACGGCGGGGATCAGCGAGCGCGGAATGCGGCCGCCCACGACCTCATCCACAAACTCGTAGCCGTCGCTCGTGCCGTCGGGCCCAATAAGCGGCTCCACGCGCAGCCAGCAGTCGCCGTACTGACCGGCGCCACCGGTCTGCTTCTTGTGGCGACCCTGGGCGCTCGCCGTGCGGCGGATGGTCTCGCGATACGGAATGCGGATCGGCACGCTCTTGGCCACGACCTTGGTGCGATCCTCCAAACGGTTGAGCAGCACCGAAACCTGCGCCTCACCAACGGCGGAGATGATAGTCTGGCCCGTCTCCTCGTCACGATCGATGCTCATGGTCGGATCAGCCTTGCACGCCTTCTCGATAAACGTATAGAGCTTCTCTTCGTCGCCGCGATTCTCGGCCTCGATGGCGATGCGGTACTGCGAGTTGGGGAACTTAAACGCCGCAGCCTCGACCTTACCGGTAATGGAGAGCGTATCGCCCGTCTCGGCCGCCAGCTTGGGCGCCACGATGATGTCGCCGGCATAGGCGTGACCGACCTCGGTCATGTCGCGGCCGCACATCACATACAGGTGGGCCAGACGATCGCCCTTGCGGGTACGCGCGTTGATCAGCTCAAGACCCGGCTCAAGCGTACCCGTCAGCACCTTGATAAAGCTGATGCGACCCTGCTGCGGATCGGCCAGGGTCTTAAACACAAACGCCACCGGACGGTCATCGTCGCTCGAAATCTTGAGCGAATCACCGTCGATAAGCGGCATCTCGCCGTAGTCCGTCGGCGCCGGGAAGTACGTCGCGATGTCGTCCATCAGCGAGTTGACGCCCTGCTCCTTAATGCAATCGCCCGCAAAGACCGGCACAAAGATGCGCTCGGCAATCGCCTTCGACAGCAGGCCTTCAAGCTCCTCCTGCGTCAGCGTCTCCTCGCCTTCCAGGTACTTCATCATCAGCTCATCGTCGGCCTCGGCCACCAACTCGCACAGATGGTCATGGGCCTCCTCGGCCTGGGCACGATACTCCTCGGGAATCTCCGACTCAACGGCTTCGGTGCCGTTGCAATGGCGCGCCTTCATGCGCACCAGGTCGATGATGCCATCGAAGTCCTCGCCCTCGCCCCAGGGAAGGGTCACGGCACCCAGGCGCGTGCCAAAGCGCTCCTGCAGCAGGTCCATCGTGGTCGCAAAGCTGGCCTCGGAGCGCGACAGGCGGTTTACGAACACCGCACGCGCCAGACGCAGGTCCTCGGCGGCATACCAGAGCTTAACCGTCGTAGGCTGCGGGCCGGCCTCGGCGTCGACCACAAACAGAGCCGTCTCGCAGACGCTCATCGCGGCAAAGGCGTCGCCGATAAAATCGGGATAGCACGGGGCATCGAGCACATTGATGCGTGCGCCCTTCCAGTCGATCGGCGCAATGGTCGTCGAGATGGAAAATGCACGCTTGACCTCTTCGGGGTCATAGTCGAGCGTGGGCTTGGTGCCGTCGTGGCCGCCCAGGCGGGCGGTCTTGCCGGAAAGGTGGAGCATGGCTTCGGCGAGTGAAGTCTTGCCCACCCCGCCTTGGCCTACGAGCACCACGTTCCTTACGTTACCGGTCTTGGGAGCACCCATGATGACCTCCTTGCAGGGCCGCGCGCAATGCGCGGCGCCAACGGGGAGAGTTCGCGGTCGGTGCCACCCCGGGAGCAGCATGGTCGGCAGCCGAGCCGACTCACCCTCCAAATGTCCTATGCCACCACCCTACCCTCACGGGCGACCGTCCATGCACACCTTTCGGCACACGTATGAATACAGGCGGCGAGAGGAAGAGACAAGCTTGTGAGGCGATTATTGAACCCCGTCGATGCAAACAAAAAGCCGCCACAGACCGTAAGACCTGCGGCGGCTTCGTCTCAATTAATAGTTGAGTAAATACCTGAGCCTATCCCTCGATACGGCTCAAGAACTCACGGGTGCGCTGCTCACGCGGATGGTCGATGACCTGCTCGGCAGGACCCTCCTCGACAATGCGGCCGCCATCCATAAAGACCACGCGGTCGGCAACATCGCGCGCAAACTGCATTGCGTGGGTCACAATCACCATCGTCATATTCTGCGCGGCAAGGTCTTTAATGACACGCAGCACCTCGGCTGTCAGCTCGGGATCGAGTGCCGAGGTCGGCTCGTCAAAGAACAGGATCTCCGGATCGAGCGCCAAGGCGCGGGCGATACTCACACGCTGTTGCTGGCCGCCCGAAAGCTCACACGGCACCTTGTTCTCGTTGCCCGTAAGCCCCATCTGCTCGATCAACTCGCGCGCACGAGCTTCCGCCTGCTCGCGCGGGCGCTTAAGCACGCGGATCGGCGCGTCGATGATGTTTTTCATCACGGTATAGTGCGGGAACAGGTTGTAATTTTGGAACACCAGGCCAAATCGCGAGCGCGCCCGCCTGGGCACGTCGCCTTTCGCATATACCGCACCCGACCCCGCGTCCGTCGCAACGGCAAGGTCGCCAAACGAAAGCGAACCACCGTCGAGCGTCTCGAGCAGTGTGGCGCAGCGCAGAAGCGTGGACTTACCGCCGCCTGAAGGCCCGATAATCGCCACGACCTCGCCACGCTTTACCTCGAGCGAGATATCCTTGAGCACCTCATTGCCGCCAAACGCCTTACGCGCGTTTTCGATTTTCATCACTGAGTTAGTCATGATAATAGTCCAGCTTCTTTTCGGCGGCGCCCAGCAGCATCTCGACCACAAAGTTAAAGACCCAGTAGATCAGCGCCGCGATCGCAAACGGCACCATGTTCACCTGCGAGGCGACCAGCGCCTTGGCCGTCGAGAACATCTCACCCACGCCAATGGCAAACGCCAGCGACGTGTCCTTGACCAGCGTGATGATTTCGTTGCCCATCGCCGGCAGAATACGCTTGGCGACCTGCGGCATCACGATATACAGAAACGTCTGCATGCGCGAATAGCCCAGCACCTCGGCTGCCTCGTATTGACCGCGCGGAATGGACTGCAGGCCCGAGCGATAGATCTCGGCAAAGTAACCGGCGTAGTTGATGATGAACGCTACGACGCACGCCGTCCACTTGGAATCGGGCGTGAGCGAAATGCCAAACACGTAGTACGGGGCAAAGTAGATGGCAAACATCTGCAGCATGAGCGGCGTGCCGCGCATGACCGAGATATAGATGCGCGCAATCCAGCGAAGCGGCGCGATTTTGCTCATGCGCATAAACGCCACGGGAATCCCCAGCGGAATCGACCCGAGCAGCGTCAGCACAAACAACTGCAAACTGACCAAGAAACCCTGGCCAAGCATCTGCATCATGACCTGAATAGACATTACTTGAGCACCCAATTATCGAAAGACAGACCGTAATCTGCATATTTATCGCAGAGGTCCTTGACCGTGCCATCCTCGTAGAGTGCCTTGAGCGATTCGGTCACGGCATCGGCGGACTTGGTGTCGCCCTTCTTAAAGCCGACGGCGTAGTGCTCGCTGGACAGCGGCTCATCAAGCTGCGTATAGGCATCGGGCTTGGCGGCAAGCTGATACTGGGCAATCGAAAGGTCGCAAGCCACGGCATCGACCGCGCCGCTCTCGAGCTGCATAAAGGCCGTGTTGTACTCGCCGATCGT
>UQPL01000091.1:0-7475 GCA_900542895.1 uncultured Collinsella sp.
TACGAGATCTGCGCATGTCTCGTGGGCTCGGAGATGTGTATAAGAGACAGGGCACGAACACGCCGGCGACTTTGTCGGCCATGCGGGCGATAGGCGCCTTGGTGGCGTTGGCGTCCTCGACGAGCTGGATAATCTTGGCGAGCGACGTGTCGGCGCCCACGCGTGTGGCACGGAAGGTAAACGAGCCCGTGCGGTTGACCGTGGCCGCGTTGACAGTGTCGCCGGCGGTCTTTTCCACGGGGATGGACTCGCCGGTGAGCGCGCTCTCGTCCACGGCCGAAGCGCCCTCGAGTACGACGCCGTCGACAGGGATGGACTCTCCGGGGCGCACACGCAGGACCTGGCCGGGAAGGATGCTGTCGACGTCGACGGTGGTCTCGCTGCCGTCCTCTGCCACGACGGTCGCGGTCTTGGGCGCCAGGTCGATCAGCGCCTCGATGGCGCCGCCGGTTTTTGACTTGCTGCGCGTCTCGAGGTATTTGCCCACGGTGACGAGCGACAGGATGGTGCCAGCGCTCTCAAAATACAGGTTGTCCATGCTCGTCATCATGGCCTCGTGCACCTGACCTGCGGCTAGCTGGTCGGCCATGACGAACATGGCGTAGAGCGACCAGGCGATGGAGGCGGTGGCGCCCACGGCAATAAGGGCGTCCATGGTGGGTGCGCCGTGCGCGAGCGATTTAAACCCGTTGATAAAGTACGCGTCGTTGACGTAGACGATGGGAATGAGCAGGACGAGCTCGGTGAGCGCGAGCGTCATGCTGTGGGTGTGGTCGGTGAAGATGCCGGGCAGCGGCCAGCCGAGCATGTGCCCCATGCCTATGTAGAACAGTGGGATGAGGAATACGATCGAGATGATGAGGCGGGCGCGCATGGCGGAGGCGGCGGCCTCCAGCTTTTTGGTCGGCGACTCCATATGGGTGACGCCAGACCTGGCCTGCGAGCTGCCGCTTTGGACAGCGTCAGTGCCCGTGCTGATGGGCGAGGCCGAGTAGCCGGCACGGTCGACGGCGGTGCAGATATCGTCGGGGGAGACCTGCGCGGGGTCGTAGTCCACCAGCATGGAGCCGGCGAGCAGGTTGACCGCGACGCTTTGGACGCCGTCGAGCTTGCTCACGGCGCGGTCCACATGCGCCTGGCAGGCGGCGCACGTCATGCCACCCACATCGAACTTATCCTGAGCCATGGCTTCTCCTTTCTGTAGTTCGGTGTTGGAATTGTTAACCCGCCGATACTATACACCCATACCCCCTTGGGGTGTCCAGTACAGAAAGAAATGTATGACATTTCGTTACAGATGAGGATAGTTGGTTGGCCGATGGACCGTCCCTGCCAAACATCTCAACCTGTAACATCTAGCGGGGAAAATGACCTCTAACTGTTACAGATCGAGACATTACATCGAGCCACAACCTAACGTCTCAATCTGTAACATCTGGGGACCGTTTTGCCTGCTAGATGTTACAAATCGAGACAGAGCGTCTGCGGTCAACTCAAATGTCTTGATTTGTAACATCTAGAGAGGTTTTTGACCCCTTACTGTTACAGATTGAGATGTTGTCTCGCAGGGTTGGGGTTTGTCTCGTTCTGTAACATCTAGACCTGTATCTGCCGAGCTAGTGTTACAAATCGAGACAACTGCCGGGGAGGGGTCCCGTCACGGCAAGACGCCCGCCGCCTAGATACAGAACCCGGGAATCACACAGGTTAGCTTGTTTGGCTTTTCCGCAGGCGTTGCGTACGTAAAGACGTCGCCGTCGTGGCCCACACGGTTTATGTAGAGCGTGCCTTCGGTCTCCGATGAGTCGGGGCTCACCGTGCGCTCCCACCAGCAGGTGTCCTTGCCCTTCCACTGGCGGACCATCGTCTCGTTCGTGGAATACGGGCTCACCTTGAGCTCGCGGAAGAGCTGATACTCCTTGCCCTCGCCGTTGTAGATTTCTGCCAGGTAGTGATAGTCCTTGGCAAACGAATCGGGCGGTTGCGTACCGCACAGCTCGACCATGGCGGGCAGCCAAAGGGTTGCGGGCAACTCGCTCAGACACGATGCACTGTTGGCGGCGCCAGCGTTATTCGAGACCTTTTTGACAGATTTGATGAGCGCGCGCAACTTGTTGGGCAGCAGCTTAAGGCCGTCGCCGTCGAGCCATTCCCGCAGCTCGCAAACTGCCCAGCCGGCGCTCGGCGGTTCAGCCGCAGCGTTGCGCTCGGCAATACCCGCGTCGAACATAAACGTCAGTCCGGCCTTGCCCGTCCCGTCCAGAAGCTCATCGTGACGGATGCCCACAAGCTGCGCGCCGACCTCCAGCCCGTTGGTGAGTTTCACGCGCTTGGTACACGGATAGGGGATATGCCCATCGGCATCGAGCAGGTGATAGCGCTTGGCAATCTCGCGTGCCTCGCTACGGGTCTCGGCGGCCTTAATCTTGAGCGAAATCTCCTGCAGCTGATCCCAGGTGTAGTCGTCAAGTGAACCGCGGATGCCGTCGAGGTAGTCGGGGATGCCAAAGCCATGGGTTGCCGCCCCGATAACGCTGAGCCCCGCAACGGCTGCGATAGCGCCGCCGATAATAAAGCGGCGGCGGGTCATGGCATCGTGGCGGGCCTGATTCAGGATCTCTCGTGCGCGCTCGCCGGCGACGTCGACCTTAAGGTGCGTGCCAGAATCGATATCAATTGCGGCCTCGTCTCCTGCACCTTCGCGGCCTTCGGATTCGGCGTCGGTGAGGTATGCCGAGAGCACCTCGAGCATCTGCTGCTCGGTGGGACGATCGCACTGCTCGACTGAGAGACCCTTCATGATGATCTGGACGAGCGCCTCATCGCCCTCGCAGCGCGGCTCGAGCGGTGCCGGCTTGGTCTTGGTCTTTACGAGATAGAACGAGCCGGTTGCAGCGGCGTCCGTCGACTCAAAGTCAAACGGTTTGCGACCGCTGTAGAGCTGGTACAGAATGCTCGAAAGCGCATAGACGTCGATTGCCGGCGAACGGCGAAGGGCCGCGATGCCTTCGATATCCTGCGTGAGCATCTCGGGCGCGGCGTATGCGGGCGTGGCAAAGCGCCAGATGTCGGCGCGCCGGGTGATCGTGTCGTCGCCGAGAGCCATGGTCGCGGAGCCCATGTCGATGAGGCAGGGGTCAAAGGAGCAATCGGCAATCTGCTGCTCGAGCGTTCGGCTGGTGGTGCGGAACATGATATTGGCAGGCGACAGGTCGCGATGGATGACCGGATTCACGAGGCCTTGGGTCATCAAGAGCGCACGAAGCACGGCGTTTCCGACGGCGGCGACCATCTGGGTGGTCAGCCCGCCCGAGGCGTCGTGCGGAAGCAGGGGCAGCGCCTGCTTGAGCGAGGTGCCCTCGACCCACTCCATGAGGATGAGAGGGTCATCCTCGCACGATCCGTAGCCATAGACGCGCGGAAATCCGCGCAGGTGCGAGACGGTACACAGATGACGGTACTCCTCGAACAGCGCGGCGGTGCTGGCCAGGTGCGCTGCCGATTGCTCGGCGGAGCGGTCGGGGGCTTGGCCGGAAAGGATAGCGTTGTCCTTGAGCAGCTTGACGGCAAAGACCTCGCCGCTCGTGTTGGTCGCGCGCAGCACGTGCCCGATGTTGCCGTTGTTGCGGTGGGCCGTCTGGAGAATAAGCGTCATAAACCGACGTTTGGCGTCGTCCTCGGCGCTGGGGTCGACCGCCACGGCGGTATCGAACGTATCGAGACGGATGAGTTTGTCGCCATAGGCGCTATCGGTAGTATCCATGGCGTTCCTTTGTCTGGCATGGGTTGCCGCACGTATACGCGAGCAGTGCGGATATCGGTAAAGTACCATGATAGCCGCACTGCCCACGTATACCGCTGAGCATTGTCGTTTACGACGCAGAAGGTAGAAGACGAAAGACGGACGGCGACCGTCTTCCGATCGCCGTCCGCGCTAGTCCACAATGACAAGGAATGTCGTGTAGAGACCCAGATGGAGCCTGTCGCTGTTTTCGATTTCCACTGGGGGATAGATCTTGCCAGGCTCGCGTTGGTCGCGCGGCGGCTCAATCACAATATCGCCGTCACCCGCGCCCGATTCGAGCACTGTGCCGTTGGTCGACCCAAGGCCCTGGGCGTACCAGTGCTCACCCTCAAGCCAAATGCGAAGATGCTCGCGCGATGCGTCGGCGCCCACATCGGTGATGCTGGGCGAGGTTTTGGGCAAAGAACCAATCACGGTGCCGCGCGGATCGCGTGTGAGGGGATGGATTTGCATGCCGGCGCAGTTGTCGGCATGGGTTCTGAGCAGACCGAGGTTGGGGGCGACGGTGCGCGGCTGCTCCAGGCTGCTCATAAAGCCACGTCCGACGGTAGTTTCGGTGGTGCCAAAGTGCTCGCCCGTCTTGCTGTCGCAAAAGCGCTCGACGGTGGCCACGCCCTGAACGGGATCGGCGAGCGCCCCCGTTGCCACAAAGAGCATAAGGTAAAGCGTGCTTTTCTCGCGCACGGCATTGCCGTCAAAGTTGTCGATGCGATTGAGGGCATTTGCATATAGGCGGCTGTCCAGCTTGTAGCTGGCGAGAGCCGACATCATTTCGTTGGCGGCCGGACCGCGATAGTGCTCGGCGATTGCCCGATAGGCGGACTCGCCGCCGCCGAGCTTGCTGCAGATTGCCGAGGAAAGGTTGAGCGTGGTGACGGTAAAGTCGCTGTAGATGGAGGGCGCGCACTGGTCAGGCTTGCGATGGACGATGTAACGGGTGAGATACGAGCGGTTGGAAGAGCATTTCTCGAGCAGGGTACTGCCGAGATAAGAGTTTCCATTGATGAGCATTCGGGCGATCTCGAGATGTTTAAGACCGCCGAACGAGCGAATATCGTTATAGAGGACCGAGCAAGGCGTCTCTGCTGCCACGGATACCTCCTTTGATTGCTTCCTAGCCAATATGGCGATAGGAATTAATGGCCCCCGGTGGGCGACGTATTAAATGGCTGCGCAATATATAGCGTAACTAAAGCAACATTATAGGCCACATGTTCGAAATTGCAGGAAGACTGAGAGATTTGGTTTGGACTGGACGGAAATCCCCCTCTGTCTTGATCTATAACAATTAGGGCCGATTTTACTCGTTAACTGTTACAGATTGAGACGTTTGTGAGCCGTGTCGACCGTTTGTCTCGATCTGTAACACGTAGAGGAAGATTCGCCCTGTAGATGTTACAGATTGAGACAATCAGCCGGGCCCACCTCGTCCGCCTCGTCATCTGTGGTTTACGTGGGGGCATGCGAAGCACGGGTATACTAACCGGCGGCGAATCTGCTCCATCGCTTAGAGCTGCTGCGTCTGGACGGCGCGTGATAGGGCTGCCAAAGCGATCGCCAGCGTGCTGAGCAACGTCCTCTCTGTGCGCACCTGTTTTTGTATGTATTAGCGCACTACCAAGCACGCCCGCGCGGCCGCATGCCGTGCCCATTGCGCGTGCAGATAAGGAACAACAACATATGCGTAATTCTGTATCTGACGTCACCGACGCCGAGATTCTGGACGAGACCTGCGAGGCCATGACCCAGGCTGCCTTCGATGCCGCCGATGAGGCCAATGCCGCCCAGGCCGTCGAGTCCGCTACCGAGAGCCTGCCCGCCTTTGACGAGCTGGGCCTCTCCGACGAGATGCTTCGTGCTATCGAGAACCTGGGCTACACGGCGCCCACGCCCGTGCAGGCCGGCTCGATCCCCGTAGTGCTCGAGGGCCGTGACCTGCTTGCCGCCGCTCAGACCGGCACCGGCAAGACGGCCGCCTTTTTGCTGCCGACTATGAACAATCTGGAGCACATCGCTCCTCCCAAACCCGTGCGCGAGCGTGGCGGCCGCAACCGCCGTCGCGGTGCTAAAAAGCCCGAGGGCAACGGCCGTGGCCCCGTGATGCTCGTCATCACCCCCACGCGCGAGCTTGCCCAGCAGATCGACGAGGTCGCAAGCAAAATCGCCGACGTCACGGGCCACGTTGCCGTGACCGTCGTGGGCGGCGTGAGCTACAAGCCGCAGACCGCGGCACTCAAGTACGGTTGCGATATCCTAGTTGCCACGCCGGGTCGTCTGGTCGACCTGATCGAGCAGGGCGCCTGCCACCTGGACGAGGTTAAGGTCCTGGTGCTCGACGAGGCCGACCGCATGCTCGACATGGGCTTTTTGCCCGCCGTCCGCCGCATTGTGCGCGAGACGCCGGCCGAGCGTCAGACGCTGCTGTTCTCGGCGACCCTCGACGAGGAGGCCGTGGGCGAGATCACCGACCTGGTGAGCGACCCGGCTCGCGTGGAGATCACACCTGCCACGTCGACCGCCGACACCGTCGACCAGTTTGTGTTCCCGGTGTCCATCGAGGCCAAAAACAACCTGCTGCCCGAGTTCCTCAAGAAGGAGGGCCCGGAGCGCACCATCGTCTTTATGCGCACCAAGCACCGCGCCGACAGCTGCTGCCGTCGTCTGGAGCGCAAGGGCATCAAGGCCGCCGCGATTCACGGCAACCGCAGCCAGGCTCAGCGCGAGCGTGCCCTTTCGGCCTTCCGCGACGGTACCGTTGACGTGTTGGTGGCAACCGACGTGCTCGCCCGCGGCATCGACATCAGCGACGTGCGCTACGTCGTGAACTTTGACGTGCCGGCCGAGCCGACCGACTACATCCACCGTATTGGCCGTACGGGCCGCGCCGGCGAGCTGGGCTGGGCCATCACGTTTGTGACCGAGCAGGATGTCGATGAGTTCTACGAGATCGAGAAGCTCATGGACAAGACCGCCGACATCTACGAGGCCGGCGACCTGCATGTGGGCCCCAATCCGCCCGCGGTTGACCCCGAGCGCGATCCTGCGGCCTTTAAGGTGAAGAAGAAGACCAAGCGCGGCAAGTCCAAGAGCAAGAAGAAGCTTGAGCAGGCGCGTCGCGACGGCAAACGCAACGGCGACGATTACGGTGATGTGGCCGGTCGTTCCAACCGCGGTCGAGACGAGCGTCGCGGCGACGGTGAGCGTCCGAGCCGTCCCAAGCGCGGCGGCAAGACCCGCGTGCGCGAGGGCGTTCAGGCTCGCGTGGACGAGGCTGTGGAGAGCGTGGCCCGCGAGGTGGCTGCCGAGGAGCGCGGCGGTGCTGGTGTCGTTGAGCAGGCCCCGCGCGGCAACCGTGCCGAGCGCCGTGCCAAGCAGTTCCAGGGCGAGGCGCATCGCCGTCGCCGCGAGGACGAGGACCGCGGCGGTCGTCGCCGTGTTGAGCGCGAGGACGAGGGCCGTGGCTCGCGTGGCGGCAAGCGTGGTTCGGGCGATCGTCGTCGTTCCGGTCGCGATGGCGAGCGCGGCGGCCGTGATGAGCGCCGTGGCGGCGAGGGCCGCGGTTCGCGTGGCGAGCGTGGTACTCGCGGCGGCGAGTCCCGTGGCGGCAAGCGCTTTGATGAGCGCGGTGGCCGTGGCGGCGAGCATCGCGAGGGCACTCGTGGCAATGGCA
>UQPL01000092.1:0-7467 GCA_900542895.1 uncultured Collinsella sp.
GACCCCAACGAGCTGCTCGCTCAGAACGGCATGGCGGTCGAGAACATGGCCGCCGAAGCCGCAAGGCTACTCAACGAGTAAGAAAACCTCCGCAAGGGAAGCGCCCCTGCGGAGGTTTTTGTTTGCGCGACGCGATTATCTCAATCTGTAACATCTAGGGCCCGAATTTCCGTCTAACTGTTACAGATCTAGATAAGACGTCGTAGTCCCAGACCTTTGTCTCAATCTGTAACAGATAGGGACCTTTTGACCGTCCAGATGTTACAGATTGAGACATTCGAATTCCCCTGAAGAGAAAATCTCGATCTGTAACAGTTACTCGGCAAAAATGGCTGCAGATGTTACAGATTGAGACAAAGCAGCGAGACAGGCCACCACATCTGCAAGAACCACCACAAAGGCGCCTGTCCCTTTTTGGTAGGTAGAATTACCCATAAGGCAAGTATGTTTCTGAGTTATTTCGTGTTGACCTATTTGAGCGGGATAGGGTATAACTCTACTCAACCGCTAGGGATTTTATTGAGAAAGGTGTTCTCCCATGAGCAAGAACCTCTCCCAGCAGGTCGTTCTCGACCGCCGCGGCTTCGTTGCCGCCACCTTCGCAACCGTCGCCGGCCTTGGTCTTGCCGGCTGCTCCGACACCAGCGCCGAGGCCGACAAGGGTTCCGCCGCCGGCTCCTCCAAGAGCTCCAATGATACCGAGGCTTCCACCACGCTCGACGCTAAGGCATTCGACAAGCTCGTCGACAACGGCCCCAAGGCCGATGACGACGCCATCGCCGCCAGCGCCTGGGCCACGGCCGTCAAGGACGCCGGCGTCTTTAAGATCGGTGGCGTTCAGACCTCCACGCTCTTCTCCCTCCTCAACGAGAAAGACGGTCAGATCCGCGGCTTCGATGCCGGTATCGCACAGCTCCTGTCCAACTACATTCTGGGCGAGAACAAGGTCGAGATCACCCAGGTGACCTCGGACACGCGCGAGTCTGTCCTGCAGAACGGCCAGGTCGACGCCGTCTTTGCCACCTACACCATCACTGACGAGCGCAAGAAGCTCGTCTCCTTTGCCGGTCCCTACTACTACACCCAGCAGGCTATCCTGGTGCTCGCCGATAACGACGACATCAAGAGCGTCGACGACCTGGCCGACAAGAACGTCGCCGTCCAGTCTGGCTCCAACGGCCCCGCCATCCTGGAGGAGTTCGCTCCCAAGGCCAGCCAGCAGGAGTTCAAGACCGACGAGGAGGCCCGCCAGGCACTCCAGCAGGGCCGCGTTGACGCCTATGTCATCGATAACAACATGCAGCAGAGCGCCCTGGTCCGCGAGCCCGGTAAGTACAAGATCGCCGGCAAGCCCTTCGGCAGCAAGGAGCCCTATGGCATCGGTCTGCCGCTCGATTCCGACGGCGTCGCCTTTGTCAACGACTTCCTTAAGAAGATCGAGGACGACGGCACCTGGACTGAGCTGTGGCAGATCTGCATCGGTGACCGTACGGGCGACACCAATGTTCCCGAGCTGCCCGAGATCGGCGCCTAGGCAGCGAGCCTGGTAACGGCCGCAACGAAACCATACGGAAACGCATGATGCGCTTTATTGCGGTAAACTGTTTCCTCACTGAGTTGTCGGGGCTTCCGTACACACGGGAGCCCCTTTCCTTACCGGCGGGAGGTCCGCATGAGTCTCTCCGAGCTCTGGTCGCTCTATGGCCAGAACTATATCGACGCGCTGTTAGCAACCTGGGGCATGACGCTTGAGTCGTTTGCCATCGCCATGGTGCTGGCCGTCGCCGTCACCGTGATGCGCGTGTCGCCGCTCAAGCCGCTGCGCGTCTTTGGCGACCTGTATGTCCAGGTCTTCCGTAACATCCCCGGCATCGCGCTGCTTATCATCGTCGTCTACGCGCTGCCGCCGCTCAAGGTCGTCCTGCCCTACCGCACCTGTGTTATCGTCGCCACGGTCCTTTTGGGCTCGGCCTTTGGCTCCGAGAACTTTATGAGCGGCATCAACACCGTCGGCGTCGGTCAGGTCGAAGCCGCCCGTTCGCTCGGCATGAGCTTTAACCGCATCCTCGCCAAAATCGTGATTCCGCAGGCGCTGCGCTCGAGCGTGCTGCCCATGACGAACCTCTTTATCGCCGTCATGCTCACTACCGCCTTGGGCAGCCAGGTGCCGCTTAAACCGCAAGAGCTCACCGGCGTGGTGAGTTACATCAACACGCGCTCGCTCGGCGGCGTCGCCGCGTTCTTTATCTCGGCGCTCGGCTACCTGGGCACGGCCTTTGTGGTGAGCCACATTGGCAACTGCATCGATAAGAAGGTGAGGATCCTCCGATGAGCAAGCACTCCTCCCCTGCGCCTACCATGCGCGATGCGCTCTACGAGGCTCCCGGCCCCAAGATGCGCGCCAAGATTCGCATCGGCACCGCCATCTCGCTCGTCGCCGTCGCCGCGCTCATCGCCCTGGTACTGCAGCGCTTTTATGTGACCGGCCAGCTTTCGGTCCACTATTGGTATTTCTTTACGCACCTCACCACCTGGAAGTTCTTGCTTGCCGGCTTTGAGGGCACCGTTAAAGTCGCACTCACCGCCGGCGCCATCGCGCTGGTGCTGGGCCTGGCCCTTATGCTCGGCCGCACGAGCGACATTAAGCCGCTGCAGCTGGTCTGCCGCGTGCTCACCGATTTCTTCCGCGGTGTGCCGAGCCTGCTGTTTATCTACTTCTTCTTTTTGGTGCTGCCCCAGTACAAGATCGCGCTACCGTCGTTTTGGATGCTCACGCTTCCCGTCGCACTCGCCGCAGCCGGCGTACTTGCCGAGATCTTCCGCGCCGGCGTCAACGCCGTACCGCGCGGGCAGGTCGAGGCGGCCCAGGCGCTCGGTCTCTCCAAGGCTAAAACCACCTTTAAAATCGTATTGCCCCAAGCGATTCGGTTTATTATTCCGTCGTTGATCTCACAACTTGTAGTCGTGGTCAAGGACACCACCGTCGCCTATGTGGTGAGCTATCCCGACCTGATGCAAAATGCCCGCGTGCTCATTACCAACTACGACGCCCTCGTGTCGGTCTACCTGGTGATCGCAGTCATCTACATCCTCATCAACGTCGCGATCAACAAGGCCGCTGTCTATGTTTCGCACAAGACCGGCGCGACCATCATCCGCTAACGCTTTACCATTTCGAGTCATAAGGAGCCGAGCACCATGGCACAGAGCACCTCTTCCACCGGCAATCAGCCGCTGATCGAGCTCAGACACGTCGATAAGCACTATGGCGATCTGCACGTCCTCAACGACATCAATCTCTCGGTCGACCGCGGCGAGGTCGTCGTTGTGATCGGTCCCTCGGGCTCGGGCAAGTCGACCATGTGCCGCACCATCAACCGCCTGGAAACCATCGATTCGGGCGAGATCCTCATCGAGGGCGAGCCCCTGCCGCAGGAAGGCAAGGACCTTGCCCGCATGCGTGCCGAGCTGGGCATGGTGTTTCAGCAGTTCAACCTGTTTGCACATATGACGGTGCTGCAGAACGTCATGCTGGGACCGGTCGATGTGCTGGGTGTCTCCAAGGACGAGGCCCGCGAGCGCGCCATGGACCTGCTGAGCCGCGTGGGCGTGGCCGAGCAGGCCGATAAGGTGCCCGCACAGCTTTCGGGCGGCCAGCAGCAGCGCGTAGCCATCGCCCGTTCACTCGCCATGCAGCCCAAGGCCATGCTTTTTGACGAGCCCACGAGCGCCCTTGACCCTGAGATGATCAACGAGGTGCTCGAGGTCATGGTCCGTCTGGCCCAGCAGGGCATGACGATGATCGTCATCACGCACGAGATGAACTTCGCCCGCCGCGTGGCCGATCGCGTCGTGTTTATGGCCGACGGCCAGATTGTGGAAACCGGCACGCCCGACGAGTTCTTCGACCACCCCCAGACCAAGCGCGCCCAGGACTTCCTCAACTCCATTAAGGGCCACTAACCCAATTGCCACGCGGGCAAATTCATCAGTAACGTTTGCCCCGCGCCACCCCTGTGCCATGTCCACCCGGATTCGAAAGCCGCAACCATGATCGGAACCCGCACCTCATCGTCATACACCCCGCACGTCGACGTCGCCCCCGCCGACCGCCCACTCATCCTCGTCGCGCCGCGCTGGGAAGAGGCTAAGCCGTTTTTGAGCGAGACGCTCTCCCCCAACGAGGAGATCGCAAGTGTCTTTGTCGATGCCATCCTTGCCGCCGGCGGCCTGCCGCTGCAGATGTCCATCACCGAGGACATTGAGGTTATCCGTCATTACGTCGATATCGCCGACGGCATCGCTATTCCCGGCGGCCCGGACGTCAACCCCAAGCGCTGGGGCGACGAGCGCCCCTACGACCCCACACTGTGCTGCGAGATTCGCGACCGTTTTGAGTTTAAGCTGGTTAACGAGGTGCTCCGCGCCAAAAAGCCACTCTTTACCACCTGCCGCGGCACGCAGCTGCTCAACGTCGCCACTGGTGGCACCCTGTGCATGGACGTGCCGAGCCTGGGTGCACGCGAGGGCCACACGCAGTGGCGCCACACCCACGTGCTCAACGACCCCGTGCATCCCGTCGAGGTCGTGCCGGGCTCACTTCTGGAGCGCGCGGTTGGCGGGCACAGGCTGATCCAGACCAACTCGGCACATCACTGCTGCGTCGATCGTCTGGGTAAAAGCACGCGCTTGGTCGCCAAGGCAACCGACGGCGTTCCCGAGTGCATCGAAGTCGAAGGCCAGCCTTTCTGCCTGGGCGTGCAATGGCACCCTGAGTACACGTGGAAGACGCTCGAGACCGACTTTAACCTGTGGAAGTCGTTTGTCGAGGCAGCAGCAAAGGTTAAGCAGGCACGCTAGCCTGCGAATCACACAGACCTAAACCTTCCATGCCAGGGGGGGGCGGACACCAGCCACGGTACCCGCCCCTCCTGTATTTGGTATGCTCGGTATGATTATCCCTCACAAACAATCAAAGAAATCTCGACCGCAATCGGTCGACGGTAAAGCAAATGGTAAAAACGCTTGCTACGTTAATTAGACAGTCAATTAAAATCGAGATGCATTGACCGTTCCCCAACGGGGTCACGCCGCAAATCCACATGAACATCGAGGACGGAAGCGGAAGCATGGAATTGGCCCCGAGCTGTATGTAGATCGCTACGACGTTGACAAGCAGCAGCATGCCAATCGGACCGAAGCCGGATCCAAAATAGGAAACAACGATTACGCAAGAAACCACGTATGCAAGGCAAGCAGCGGCAGCAAGAACAAGTCGATAGCAAAATACATGCAGGTTGAAATACTGTTGAGCATCCAAAACGATTACGCAGTTAAGACAGTACAAAACGACACTCGACAGGATAAACGCGCCCAAAAGGGCAAAAGAAGACAGCACCACTCGCGCAACGATAACGCACACACGCTTCCCTCCCCGAGCCTCCGACAACCCCCACGGTTCCTCAATAAAGCCCGAACTGACAAAGCGCGGCACAATGCAAGCCGCGATGAACGGAAAGAACAATGCATGAGCCAACGGGGCTACGTTGAACAGCAGGCCGCGAAAAACCCCTGCATTACCAAATAGAAGGACATCCTCTGCCGATAGCCGAAGCGTCGGGTCTGGGAAAAAGCCCAAGAAACTGTTCTCACGGAGGCTACAGAACCACATCGGGAAAGAATTAAGCTGCAATACCACCATGCACGCATAAATTACCAGGATTAAGGCGTACGCCCATTTGCTCACATGCTTCAATTCTGACTGGAGAAGTCTTTTAATCTGACGAGCCATTGAGCACACCCCCAGCGCGAAAGCTCACGAGAGCGTAAATCAATACCGATAGACAACTGGCTGCCGCGCCATATCCCAGAAGCGTCAGCTGCCCCATATCGCTATACCCAAGGGCACATCCGACTCCAAGGTACGGCCCCGGAAGAAAGAAAATCCATCGCAAGGATGGTATGGGCGTCTGAAGGTAAGTTCCGTAGAGTGTCAAGCTCATGACAAATCCGATTATTACCACAGCCCCGCTAAATACGGCGCTGCTTGTAATCCGATAGATGGTCACCGTCTCCAACGCAACCGATATCACCAATACGGCGTTGATTATCATCGCAGGCAAAAATGTAGCCAGCATGCTATGCGCATAGTTTTGCCCTCCACGTGTTATCGCTATTGCAAACAGAAGAAGGCAAAGCGCACTATATGCTGCGCCGATTATTAAAGAAGACGAAAGTACATGTGCCAGAGCCCCGTTAAAGCGGGCAAGACCTCTTGCTGAAGAAATTCGGCATCCCTCTTCATAGCCGCGCTCCTGTAAAATCGCCAGGCAAACGATGAGCGGAACGAACAGGGAGGTGCCGGCAAAAGCACTGCGCACAAGGGACTCATCGGGTGCAGAAGGATCGATTACATTCCAGCAGAAACCAATATCTTCCCCAAAAACGCTATTGCCAAAGGCGAGCAACGTTGTTCCGTTTTTTAGAAAGACACCGAAAAGAAGGCCGAACGCCAGCATAAGCGTAAGACCAAACTTCGCCGGAAACATCCTGTGCAAACGCATCATATCTGCCTTTATGGGATGGATCGCCCGCTTCATAGCGAGACCGCCTTCATCAAGCGCCTGTAATACTCTTTTAGGGACGATGCCTCATCCCTTATGATGTCCATCGGTTCCTTTTTCAGCAGTTCGCCGTCATGAATAAACACGCAACTTGTTGCAACTGATGCCAACTCATCCAAATCATGGCTAGAGATGAGCATGGTCTTACCCTGTTCTCGATTCAATCGACCGATAAGAGCCCATATGCTCTCGATGCCCAGCGGGTCCAACCCATTTGCTGGCTCATCAAAAATAAGCAGATCAGTGTCACCCAACAAAGCCGTAGCTATATCAAGTCGCCGCTTCATTCCCAGAGAAAAACTGCTCACGCTCCTTTTCTCATCGACGTCCAGCCCAACTAGGCCCAAGACGCGAGGAACCTCACGTTTCTCATCAAGCCCCCATTCCGCACATCGGATTTGAAGATTCTCAACCGCGCTGAGAGATTGATATGCTCCGCTGGAATCTGGCACATAGCCGACACGCGTCCGCATCAGGCCAAGCTCTCTTTTTGATTTGCCTCCAAAGAGCTCCACGCTCCCCGAAGATGGCTCGCAGAGGCCCAAGACGATTTTAATAAGCGTGCTTTTGCCCGCACCGTTTGCACCGACAAGGGCACAGAGCTCAGACTGATGCACCTCGAAGGAAACGTCATGCAAAACGTGCCGTTTTCCGTAGCGTTTTGAAACTTTTGATAGCTTTATCGCTGATGCGTTCATTGGACCCCCGTTCTGCTTGATAGAAAAACCGCTCATATCGTTCCTTCTTTCCTTTATCGTTTTCCATGGTTGTTATTGTTTTTCGATAACTCATATTTGTCAAGATAATCTAAAAGAAGGGACCCGTGTTAGACCTGTCTCTTATA
>UQPL01000093.1:0-7433 GCA_900542895.1 uncultured Collinsella sp.
GCCGAGCGCAAAATGGATTCTAAAAAACACCTTGCCAAATAGGAGCGTCAGGACGCAAAGAGGCTCCGCAGCGCGAAGCGCGATGCGGAGCCTCTTTGCATGTCCGAGGACGTTCCGGAGAGAAACCCCCGTCACGCCCCCGGATCCCCGGTGGGAGTTCTAGACCTTGTCGGCCTTAGTACATACCGCCGCCCTGCTGACCAGCGGTGGCAGCAGCGATAGCGTCCTCAAGCTGAGTGTTCTTAGGCACATCGGAGACGGTGGCCTCGGTGATGAGGATCAAGCTGGCGACAGAAGCAGCGTTCTGCAGGGTGACGCGGCTGACCTTGACGGGGTCGAGGACGCCCATCTCGATCATGTCGCCCCACTCGCCGTTGGCAGAGTTGAGACCCTGGCCGGTGGGCAGCTCGGCAACCTTGTCGACCACGACAGCGCCCTCAAAGCCAGCGTTCTTGGCGATGGTAGCGACCGGAGCGGTCAGAGCCTTCTTGACGATGTCGACGCCGATCTTCTCCTCGGGGTCGTCGATCTCGACAGCGTCGAGCGCAGGAGCAGCGTCCATGAAGGCGACGCCGCCGCCGGCGACAATGCCCTCCTCGACAGCAGCGCGGGTAGCCTGCAGGGCGTCCTCGACGCGATGCTTGATCTCCTTGAGCTCGGACTCGGTAGCAGCGCCGACCTTGATGACGGCAACGCCACCGGAGAGCTTGGCCAGGCGCTCCTGGAGCTTCTCGCGGTCGAAGTCAGAGGTGGTGTTCTCCATCTCGCCCTTGATCTGAGCGATGCGGGCGTCGATGGCCTCCTTGGAGCCAGCGCCGCCGACGACGACGGTGTTGTCCTTGGAGATGGTGACGGACTTAGCGGTACCGAGCATATCGGCGGTGATGTCAGCGACCTTCACGCCCAGCTCGTCCAGAGCGGCCTGGCCACCGGTGAGGACGGCGATGTCCTCGAGGATGCGCTTGCGGCGATCGCCGTAGCCCGGAGCCTTGACGGCGCAGACGTTGAGGGCGCCACGGATCTTGTTGAGGACCAGGGTCGGCAGAGCCTCGCCGTCGATGTCCTCAGCGATGATGAGCAGGCCACGGCCGGCGCGCTGGACAGCCTCGAGAACGGGCATGATGTCCTGGACGCTGGAGATCTTCTGGTCGGTGATGAGGATGTACGGATCCTTCATCACGGCCTCCATGCGGTCGTTGTCCGTGACGAAGTAAGCGGAGACGTAGCCCTTATCGAACTGCATGCCCTCGACGGTGTCGATGGTGATGTCGAACGTCTGGGAATCCTCGACAGTGATGACGCCGTCCTTGCCCACGACTTCCATGGCCTCAGCGATCTTCTCGCCGACCTCGGGGTCACCGGCAGAGATGGTACCGACGGAAGCAATCTGCTCCTTGGTCTCGACCGGCTTGGCCTGCTTCTTCATCTCGGCGACGGCGGCGTTTACAGCCTTGTCGATGCCGCGACGGATGGCCAGCGGGTTGGCGCCAGCAGCGACGTTGCGCAGACCGTCGTTGACGATGGCCTGAGCGAGCAGGGTTGCGGTGGTGGTACCGTCACCCACGGTGTCGTTGGTCTTGGTGGCGACCTCCTTCACCAGCTGGGCGCCCATGTTCTCGATGTTGTCCTCGAGCTCGATCTCCTTAGCGACGGAAACGCCGTCGTTGGTGATGGTCGGGGCACCGAACGTGCGCTGCAGCGCAACGTAGCGGCCCTTGGGGCCCATGGTGACGGTAACGGCGTCGGCCAGAGTGTTGACGCCCTTTGCGAGCTTAGCGCGGGCATCGGTGTTGAACGTAATGTTCTTTGCCATGGTAGGTAATCCTCCAAAAGAAATGTGACTCGCGTCGCCGCTTCCGAGTCCTATGCGGCGGGCGCGTTCAAAGACGAATCAGAGATTCTGACGAGACTAGGCCTCGACGACGGCGTAGATGTCGTCGGCGCGCATCAGCAGATACTTCTCGCCGTCGACCTTGACCTCGTTGCCACCGAACTTACCGTAGATGACAACGTCGCCAACCTTGACGTCCATGGGGATGCGCTCACCCTTGTCGTTGACCTTGCCGGCACCCACGGCAACGATGGTGCCGCGCTGCGGCTTCTCCTGAGCGTTGCTGGCGATGTACAGACCAGAGGCGGTCTTCTGCTCGGCCTCGTCGGGCTTGACCAGGACGCGATCTGCAAGCGGCTTCAAAGACGACATGCTTGTTTCCTCCTTTGTGGGCCGCGTGGTTATGCCACGCGAATTAACCCTTTTTGTTTGCGTACGCGTTGAATGGTACCCACGAATGACGGGTTATACAACACAGAGTCAAAAAATCTTATTTTTTGGCACTTAGATTTTCTGAATGCCGGGGGATAACTTAGCGGTGGCTCCCGGGGCGGACCGGAGGGCATGAAGTTTGCTGCTCTACAGTCCTGCGCAAGACGGAAAGCACATTAAGTGCTTTCCTTTGCGTGCGGAACTCGCGACAAACTTCATGCCCTCCGGTCCGCCCCGGGAGCCAGGTTAACTAATTCGGGCCCGGCATTCAGAAAAGTCAGTGCAGCAAAATGGCGATGCGGATGGTGCGAATAAGAAAGTGGCACGTTGCTGAAACGTGCCCCTTATGAGTGGGGTATGGGGCTAGCGCTCGTAGATTACGTTACCTGCCAGATAGGTGGCTTGGACTTTGGTGGCTTGGAGTTCTTGGGGGTCGATGGTGAGCGGGTTTTGGTCCAGGACTACCAGGTCGGCGTACTTGCCGGGCTCCAAGCTGCCGAGGTTTTGCTCGTCGCCCGCTGCGTACGCGCTGCCCAGGGTGTAGTTGCGCAGAGCCGTTGCTGCATCGATGCGCTCGCTCGGCAACCAGCCGCCCTCGGGCCAGTGGCTTTTGGGGTCCTGACGCGTAATAGCCGTGTAGAGCACGTTCATGCTGGTAACGGGCGTGATAGGGCTGTCGGTGCCGAAGGCTTGGCGGATGCCGCGCTGCTTATAGGTCGCAAACGGCCACATGATGCGGCTGCGCTCCAAGCCCAGATCGCGCTCCGGACCACCCGGGTCGAGCGTGATATGGCAGGGCTGGCTCGAAGCAACCACGTTGAGCTTGCGCAGGCGGTCGATGTCCTCGGGCAGGAGGTTCTCCAGGTGCTCGAGCGTGTTATGGCCGTGCTGGGGCAGGCCGTACAGGTCGGCGGCCTCCTCAAAGATATCGAGCGCGACATGAATTGCACCGTCGCCGATGACGTGGATGCGCACGGTATGACCGCGCTCCGCGGCCGCCAGAACCAGTTTGCGCATGCGCTCAGCCGGGACCGTCAGACGGCCCTGGTCGCCCGGGAAGCGCGGGTTGGTATAGGGCTCGGTGAGATAGGCCGTGTGTTCGCTCGACACGCCGTCGAAGAACTGCTTAAAGCCTGGCGCCGAGAGCAGCGCGTTGTTCGCGTAGCGGGTCTGCAGCTCTTCCAAGCGCGACTGGTCATCCAGCAGCGTGGGGAACAGATGGGCTCGGATGCCCAACTTGCCGGCTGCCTGCAGTTTGTCGTAGACGTCGTCGCGGATAAAATCGCAGCCCGGCATGGGCATGAGCGACATATCGCATATCGAGGTGATGCCCTGCTCGGCCATACGCCTCATTTGATCGGCGTAAGCGCTTGCGATGCGATCTTCGCCCAGCCACTCAAGGCAGCGCGGTAGCAACTGCATGGCAGCCGCCTCGTGAGCAATGCCCGTGAGCTCGCCGTTTGCATCCTTGTCGTAGCTGCCGCCCGCTGGCGGCTCGCTGTCGCGTGTGACGCCGAGCGCCTCGAGTGCGCGGCTGTTGAGCCAAAGCGTGTGCCCGTTGCCCGAATACATAGCGCAGGGACGATCGGGGAATGCTGCATCGAGCGACGCCTTGGTAGGATGCTCGGGCGGGTCCCAACGGTAGTCGCGCCAGCCCTGCGTCACAACCCAGGCGTCGTCGGGCAGGTCCTGGGAAAACTCGAGCGCGTGCTGCACCAGTGCCGCCTCGGACGTGCCCATATCCATGAGCATGTACGGCGAGGAACCGACCGAGGTATGGAAGAAGTGCAGATGAGCGTCATGGAAACCGGGGCAGACAAACTGCTCGCCGTAGTCGAGAACCCGCGTGGCGGCAGGCGCGGCGGCGATCACGTCATCGGGCGCACCGACTGCGACGATACGGTCACCTGCGATGGCAATCGCCAGCTCGCGGGCGGTATCGATGCCGTCTTGCGCGGTAAATACGTTCTTGGAGCGGATAATCCGATCGATATGTTGCATGGACATCCCCATCTCTGGCAGAAAATTCAACACCCCCGAGTGTACTCCCCCGCCTCGGTTACAAAATGCCAAGCGGCAAACGGCAGCTTTGCCAGGCCAAGTGGCAGGTGGCATACTGGAAAGAGCCTGTACGATTTTGCGATAAACCAGTAAGGAGCAAATCGACCATGACGAAGACCAAGGCACAGCAGATTATGGCGGCGACCGAGGCTCGCACGGCTGACGACGTCACCGCAGCCATCCAAGATATCGCCGCCGAGTTTGAACCCTACATCATTAAGCAGCGTCGGCACTTCCATAAGCACCCGGAGCTGAGCCTCGCCGAAGAGCGCACGACTTCTGACATCGCCAAGCAGCTCGACGCCATGAATATCCCCTACGGGCGTCCCCTTAAGACGGGCCTGGTGGCGACCCTTCGCGGCACCGCGCCCGACGCCTATCGCGAGGACGGCACGCCGCGCCGCCGCATCCTGCTGCGTGCCGATATCGACGCCCTGCCCGTCACCGAGCAGACCGGCGAGGATTTCTCCAGCGTCAACGAGGGCTGCATGCACGCCTGCGGCCACGACTGCCACATCGCCATGATGCTCGGCACGCTGCAGATCCTGCGCCATATGACAGACGACATCCACGGCGAGGTCCGCATCGTCTTCCAGCCCAGTGAGGAAAACGGCCAAGGCGCCAAACTCATGATCGGCACGGGCGTGCTCGACGGCGTCGATGGTGCCTACGCCGCGCACATCTGGAGCGAGGTCGACGCCGGTACCGTAAGCTGCGAGCCCGGCCCGCGCATGGCCAATACCGACTGGTTCCGCATCGATGTCCGCGGTACCTCGTGCCACGGCGCCATGCCCCAGCGCGGCCACGACGCCGTTATGGTTGCCGCCGAGATTGTCAACGCCCTGCAGACCATCGTCTCGCGCGAGATCAGCCCCTACGAGCCGGCCGTCATCACCGTCGGCGAGCTGCACGGCGGCACCGCGCGCAACGTTATCGCCGGCACGGCCTACCTCGCCGGCACAGTACGCACCTACGGCGATTCAACCCACGAGGAAATGCCGGAGCTTATGCGCCGCATCGTGGAGCATACCGCGGCGGCCTTGGGCGCCGAGGCAGAGCTCACCGACTACACCATCGCCAACTACAAGGTCGAAAACGACGCGGCCTCGAGCGAGCGCTGCCGTCAGGCCGTAATTAAGTGTCTGGGTCCCGCCGGCCAAGGCCATTACCGCGGCACACTTTCGGGCGAGGATTTTTCGGAGTACCTGCGCCGTGTGCCGGGCGTGCTCGCCTTTGTAGGTACGCGCAACCCCAAGATTGGCGCCACGTACGCCCAACATTCCTGCTTCTACAAGATCGATGAGACCGTACTGGCAAAGGGCTCCATGGTGGCCGCCCAGTATGCTATCGACTTTTTGGCCGAGCCCACGCAAGAGGAGCTCGACGGCCCCACGATCGCCGCGGTTGCCGAGACCAACCCCGACTTGGCCGCCAAGCTGCGCTCTGCCAAGGCCACGGCCGCTGAGGCGCGCGACGCCATGCACGATGCTCGCACCGCCCGCCATGCTGCAATCAAGGGCATCCACGATGCGCGGGCTGCCGCTCGCCACGAGGAAAAGCGCGACGAGTAGCCGTCACGCCCATCCATAACAGCCTGGCTAAAGCAAAGCGGGGGCGGACGTTATCTCAACGTTCGCCCCCGCTTATGTGTCGACCGTTTTTCTAGCGCGTCCTCCGTCACGCCAGGTAAGAGCGAAGGATGGTGAGCCAGCGTGGGGGTTCGAGGTGGATGATATCGTCGGGAACTCCGGCGGGCGCATAGCCGCCAAAGAGCAGACCGGCATCTGCCGGATTGATGAGGCGCACGATCCATACGACGACGACCAGCACGCACAACACGGTGACCGCAATGTCGATACCACGCTTTAGCTTGCTCGATGCCACCTCCTCGCGCACGAACGCGAGCACAAACGCAATCGGCACCACCCAAAACAGCGGATGGTAGGCAAAGGCAGCCGCATAATCGAGGCGCAGCGCCGCCAGCCACGCCCTCGTCATGCCGCATCCCGGACAAGGAATGCCCGTCATCAATCGAAAAATGCAGCCAATGTCGAGCAGGTAGAGCGCGAGCCAGGCGACAAAGAGCGCGCCGGTGCAAAAAAGGGCGCGGCGAAGGAGCTCTGCCGTGCCCCTATGTCCCTGGAAGCTGTTCACGCCGCCCTTATTGTTAGGCACGAGCGCCAAGGCGAGTGTTGTAAGCCGTTGCCATGGCATTGGTATTATTGATGACGATGTTCATAGCGAAGATGGGACCAAGGCCGCACAGGAGCGCGCCGAAGATCTGCCACAGAAGAACGGTGGTGCCGTTTTCCTGGAACACCAGGCCGTAGCGAGGAGCGTTGGCCTGCAGGCGGTTGCCAATCTTGTAATACCAGTAGTACGCGTAGAAGCCGCAGGTCACAAACGATAGAAGGATGAATTCCGCCAGACCCGGCGTGTAATCGCCGTCATCCTGACACAACGTGTTGACGTCGCGTGCCAAGCAATACAGGAAGTAGAACGAATAGATACCGCAGGTCACAAGAGAGAGCAGCAGCCAGCCGATCAGGCTGCGGTCAGCCTTAATGGGGTCATAGCCCATCGGAGCGGATGCGGACTGTTGGGCGTATTGACCGGTGTACTGCTGCTGAGGCTGGGGCGCGGGCTGAATAGCCTGGGCCGGAGCGGGCTGGGGCTGCGGGGCCGCAGCGGCAGAAGCGGCACCAACGGCGGATCCGCAAACAGGGCAGAATTTGGCATCATCCGAAATGGGAGAACCACAAGTGGGACAGAACATGAGCCTCTCCTTTTCCTAAGGCGTCGCACGCCTTCAAACCTTACACGTCTACGTTCTCAACAATAGCCGCGACGTTGTTGCGCAACATTGACCAATTTCCGAGAAATTTTGCTGCAACCGTTTTCCCAGGCATTTTCTTGCTTTCGCAGTAGAAAAAGGCACCCCGGGCTCAGTTGCCCAGGGCGCCTCGACCGGCTATTAGGTTTGATTGTTTTCGGCAGCAGGATTATCGCCCGGCTCATCCGCCGGCGTGGCAACGGCATCCCAATCGGGCTCCGCAGGCGTCGCCTCGGACGCCGGTGCGGGGACAGGAGCAGGTGCCGGGGCAGGGGC
>UQPL01000094.1:0-7413 GCA_900542895.1 uncultured Collinsella sp.
GACCGACCATCTTAAGGTTGCGCTCGGCCGTAACGAGGCGCGACGACGTCGCTAGACCCACGTGATAGCCCGCAGCCAGCAGCTCGTCTAGGCACTCGGCGGCGCCGGCCTTAAGCTCCAGCTCGGTCTTGACCATCTCGTCGCGAATCTCCTTGTGGCGGACATAGACCGCCTCGGTGGTTTCGTGGCTTCCGTAATGCTTATCGAGGATGTCCATGACATCGGGTAGCGTGCGACCGATAAACTGATGGATCAGCGCATCATCAATCGCGAGCCCCAGCTCAGCGGCGCCTGCCTTCCAGGCCCTAATCCCCAGGCGCTCGGTATCAACCAGCGTTCCATCCATGTCAAAAATAACAGCCTTGATCATATCGGTCCCCCATCGACTCTCGCTGTCGCGTTGCTGCAACTCTACCGCATTTGGCAACTTGTATATAACGTATATACCATATTGCACTTTCGTTACACAGATAGAAGTCTTATGGCAAGTAACGCATTAGGATTATAGTTTTCGATCGAGTACTCAACGATAAGGAACGTTTCATGATTTTAGACACCGCGGCACCCGCAGAGGAGCTTCAAGACAAGCTATCGGCGCTCGAGCAGCTGCTTTTGGCATACGGGCGCGTGGCTATCGGGTTTTCCGGCGGCGTTGACAGCAGCTTTTTGGCCGCCGTATGCGCCCGCATCATGCCTACCAATACCCTCCTCGTCCATCTCACCACGCCGCTCATCGGCACGCCCGAACAGGCTTCGTTTGAGCGGTCCGTTGATGGACAAGCCAATGAAGGGGCGCATTTTAAGCTCCCCGTGCTCAATCTTTCGGTCGATCAGCTGCAGCTCCCCCAAGTAGCCTGCAACGATGCCAATCGCTGCTACCACTGCAAGCACGCCAGCTTTACCGCCATCGTCAACCACGCCAAGTCGCTCGGCTTTCCCACCGTCATCGATGGCAGCAATGCAAGCGATCGCGGTGACTACCGCCCCGGCATGCGTGCGGCAGAAGAGCTCGGCGTACGCTCACCCCTTATGGAGGTCGGCTTTACCAAGGACGAAGAGCGCGAGCTGCTGCGCGCATGGGGCTATCCCGTTTGGAATCTGCCGGCGGGAGCCTGTCTTGCCACGCGCGTCCCCACGGGCGAGGGGCTTACGCGCGAGAAGGTCGATTTAATCCGCACCTGCGAGGACTACCTGCACGATCTTGACCTGGCGCAGGTTCGCGCGCGCTTGGTCGGCGGCTGTATGCATATCGAAGCCGCTCCCGCAGATGTCGCCAAGCTTGCCGCCCTCGACGGCACCGCCATCGATGCCGAGGGCAAAACCCCGTTGCCCGCCGCCATCGAGTCCGCGCTGCGCGAGCTGGGCTGCGACCATATCTCCCCCGAGGTTACCCCCTACATTCACGGCAACATGAACCTGTAGGTTGCGCCGTTTTACAAACGGCGTAACTGCTCGGCGCTGCGCGGGCTCCGGGCACGGCAATCTGACGTTCAACTTCACGGGCGCGACCAAAAGGTCAGCGCCCGCTTGTTTCACGTCACCTTACCGCACCCGGAGCCTGCTCGCTCGCATATGCTCAACCTGGACTGCGTTAACTGACCTACCAAAAAGGGACAGGTTTATTTTGGCAGGTTTTATCTGGGGAAATATCGCGAGGCGGTCGCTCCTCTAGCACCCATCTAACTTCGAGAGGCACTAGAGGGGCGACCCGGCTGCATCTACTTCTTCCGATAGCGGCGGTTGCGGCTCGTCGATGAACCCATTACTTCGATGAGCCCTTTATCCGCCATTTTTGGCAGATGGTAGCTGACGGACGAATTTTGGCACTCCGTCTCTCTAAAACAATAGATTTATCTCTCTAACTCTAGAGAGATAAGCACCTTATTTTAGAGAGAAATTTAGAAAGATGTATCGAATTCGCTGCTAGATTGCCTAATGCTATCTCTCTAACCAACCTTCTCTTTAGAGAGACATTTAGAGAGACGAGCGCGACCTCTCTAATCATGGGCTCCACTCTTTAAGGTGCACACTTCCTAACCGTGCCCTAAGTTGCGGTGAAATAGTCCCCGATTAACCTGCCAAAAAGGGACAGGTTTATTTTGGCAGGTTTTATCTGGGGAAACGCGAACAGGGCCGCGACACCTATATGGCATCTCGGCCCTTTTCCTTGGAGAAGGATCAATTGATTGAACGGAATGACTGTTCTAGTCTTCGAGTCCGCTATTGATGAGCTCCGCAATCTCAACAGGATCGGTGCTCGCACGCACTTTGTCACGGAAGCCTGCGTCCATCAGCATCACGGCAGCTTTGGAGAGCAGGCGCAGATGCGTGGTTCCAGCCTCGCCGGCGGGCACGTACAGCGCGAGCGCCACATCGACGGGTACGCCATCAAAGCTCGGCCACTCAACAGGCTCGGACAGCTTGAGCACGGCCACACCCGGCGTATGGATCGCATCGCTCTTGGCATGCGGAACGGCAAAACCGGCGACAAGCCCGGTCTCGGCCTCGTTCTCGCGAGCAATAAAGGCAGCCTCTACGGCAGATGCGTCATCGGCAAAGCCGAGTTCGATTGCCTGCTCGGACAAATAATGCAGGGCGTCCTCGCGCGAGGCGGCGGTATACCCTATCGTCACTTGGTTGGCAGATACAAATCCCATGAAAACCTTCCTTACAACACGGACCTGACCGCAGCTTCGATGCCGCCGGCGTCCAAACCGTACTTGTGCAGCAGATCAACCGCAGGACCGGATTCACCGTACACATCGCGCACGCCGACGCGACGCATCGGCACTGGATGCTGCTCCGCGAGCACCGAGGCAACGGCCTCGCCAAGACCGCCGATAATCGAATGCTCCTCGGCAGTGACCACGCGACCGGTCTTCTTGGCGCTGGCTACAACCAGGCGTTCATCGAGCGGCTTGATCGTATGCATATTGATGACCTCGGCTTCGATGCCATCGGCAGCGAGCGCCTCGGCAGCCTCAAGCGCCTCGGCGACCATAAGGCCACAAGCGATGATGGTCACATCGGACCCCTCGCGCACGACCACGCCGCGACCAATCTTGAACTCATAGTCCTCGTGATCGTTAATGACCGGTGTTGCCAGGCGGCCGAAGCGCATGTAAACCGGGCCCTCAAACTCATAGGCGGCGCGCACACAGGCACGAGCCTCGACGTCGTCGGCGGGAACGACCACCGTCATACCCGGGATCGTGCGCATGAGCGCGATGTCCTCGCAGCACTGGTGCGTGGCGCCGTCCTCGCCCACCGAAATGCCGGCATGGGTAGCGCCAATCTTGACGTTGAGGTGCGGGTAGCCAATGGAATTGCGGACCTGCTCGTAGGCGCGACCGGCGGCAAACATCGCAAAGGTGCTCGCAAAAGCAACGCGGCCCGTGGTCGCGATGCCGGCGGCAAGACCCATCAGGTTGCTCTCGGCGATGCCGGCATCGTAAAAGCGCTCAGGGTGAGCAGCCTTAAACTTACCCGTCTGCGTAGCGGCAGCCAGGTCGGCATCGAGCACTACAAAGTCATCGTGCTCATTGCCCAGCTCGACGAGCGCCTCGCCGTAGCTTACGCGCGTGGCGACTTTTTTGACCTCTGCCATTAGAGCTCCTCTCCTGCTGCCGCGAGCTCGGCCATGGCCTGCTCAAACTGCTCGTCATTGGGCGCCTTGCCATGCCAGCCAACCTGGTTCTCCATAAAGGAGACGCCTTTGCCCTTCACCGTCTCGGCGATGATAGCGACGGGCACGCCGGTCACCTCACGAGCCTCGGCGAAAGCCGCCTCAATCTGTGTCATGTCGTTGCCATCGGCTAGCTCGATCACATGCCACTTAAAGGCGCGGAACTTGTCAGCGAGCGGCATGGCCGAGTTGACTTCATCGATCGTGCCGTCAATCTGCAAGCCGTTGTGGTCGACGACGGCAACAAGATTGTCGAGCGCATGGTTGCCGGCGAACATGGCCGCCTCCCACACCTGGCCTTCCTCGCACTCACCGTCGCCCAGCAACGTGTAGACACGGTAGCCGTCGCCCCAGTGCCTAGCGGCAAGCGCCATTCCAACTGCAGCAGAGATGCCCTGACCGAGCGATCCGGTGGACATATCGATGCCAGGGGCGTCGTTCATGTTGGGATGGCCCTGCAGTCGGCTGCCAATATGACGGAGCGTCTCGAGCTCTTCGACGGGAAAATAGCCGCGATTTGCCAACACCGAATACAGGCCCGGCGCCGCGTGACCCTTGGAGAGCACAAAGCGATCGCGATCGGCCTTGTGAGGGTCGGCAGGATCGATATTCATTTCCTCAAAGTACAGATACGTCATGATGTCGGCAGCACCGAGCGATCCACCCGGATGTCCCGACTTGGCCGCGTGAACCGCAGTCACGACACCCTTCCTGACCTCATTGGCGACCTTCGCCAGCTCCTGGTTGGTCATACGAATTCCTCTCTTGAGAACAACCCCGGCACCGGATGACGCGATGCCGGGGCAATCCACTCGTTAAGCCTGAGCGACGACCTTCTGCCAGTCAGCCTCAAAAGAGGCGAGGCCCTGGTCGGTCAGCGGATGATGCAGGCACTTCTTGAGAGCGGCCATGGGCACGGTCGCAATATCGGCACCGAGTAGCGCGGCCTGGGTCACGTGGTTGGGCGTACGAACCGAGGCGGTGATGATCTCGACGGTGTCGTCGACGTTCTTGCCCGTCCAGTCGTAGTTCTTAATGCAGGTCACGACGTTGTCGAGCTGCGAGATACCGTCCTCGGCGATGTCATCGAAACGACCGACAAACGGGCTGATGTAGCGAGCACCGGCATTGGCGGCCATAAGGGCCTGCGTCGGCGAGAAGACGAGCGTCATGTTGACGCGCACGCCAGCATCGGCCAGCGCACGGCAGGCGGCAAGGCCGGCCTCGCACACGGGAAGCTTGACCACGATGTTGGGGGCGAGGGCGGCAAGGCGCTTGCCCTCCTCGATCATACCCTCGGCAGTGGTAGCGGTAGACTCGGCGGAAACGGGCAGGCCCTCGCAGAGCTCGGCAATCTTGAGCATATGGGGCTCAAAGTCGGCAAGCTTGCCGCCGGTCTTGGCGTACAGGGACGGGTTGGTGGTAACACCGGCCAGGCAGCCCCAGCTCTTGGCCTCAGCAATCTCGTCAAGGTTGGCGGTATCGATAAAGAACTTCATGGTGCAAACTCCTTCTAAGGAATCCAAAACTCAAAAAATAGGACAAAGGGGATGTCCCTTTGTCCTATGTGCCGGGCCCGCAGCTGGGACATGCCCGGGCCCGGCGTCGTGTAGGAAAAGCTACTTAGTCCTCAAGAACCTTCTCGATGCGGCTCGTGACGCCCTTGAGGTTAAGACCGACGACGTACTGCTTGATCGGGCGCTTGATGTGCTCGATCACAAAGCGCTTGCCGTCGATGTCCTGGGCGGCGAGGTTGCTGTAGAGCTTCTCGACCTGCTCCTTGACCTCGGGATCGTTGAAGGCGTAGTGGCCGGAGACATCCAGAATCTTCAGGCTGAGCTCGTCGTCAGCCAGGACGTCGTCAACCTGCAGGTTAACGTCATCGCCGGTCATCCACTTGCGCCAGCGCTCGGTCTTGATGGCCTTGACCAACAGCGTGTGATACAGGTCGGAGGGATCGTCACACAGGCCGTTGTCGACCAGGATCTGCTCGGTAGCGCAGAGCTTGAGGTAGGCGCGGGTCTCCTCGGTGCCGTACTGAGGGGCGACATTGGAGGCCGTCACGTGAGCCGGGATGTGCTCGAGCAGCGTCGCGTCGTCCAGGTAGTCGGCGTTGTGCTCCTTCAGGCCCACGCCGTAGCGCTTTGCCATGTCGGCGAGCTCGCGGGCGTTCTTAAAGTTGTAATGGCCAACCTGCTCGGTCCAACGGGTGAGCGTACCGGTCTGACCGACGATAAAGGTGGGCATGGGGCAGCCGCGCTTCTCGAGCTCGGGCTGCAGCTGAGAAATGAACTCCTCGTACTTATCGGTAGAGGTCAAGCCGCCATTGGTCTCCTCGGTACCGACCTCATAGGCAACCTCGGGCAGGTTATGCTCGCGACGGTACTGCTCAAGGTAGTCGATAAGATCGATCGTGCGGCGAAGCACCACGTCGAGCGGAATAACCTTGCCGATCTGATAGGGGTCCTTGGTGGGGTCGACCATCAGCAGGTCAAAGCCTGCCTCCATGTCGGCGACGAAGGACTTGCGAGCGAGCTCCATGGCCTCGTCCTCGGGCAGGTGGGCGTTACGCTCCTCGTCGCGCTGCCACGGACCGCCGTGATCGCGGCACAGGTAGTACGGGCCGGTGTAACCCACCTCGTCGGCAACCTTCTTGATGTCGGCGGCAAAGCGCGTCTGGTCCCAACCGTTGACGTAGCCGGCGCCCATCTCGTCCATATCGACCTGGTTGCGGCTGGCGATAAACATGGGCGGGAAATCCTCGTCCTTGGCAAGCTCGAACACGGCCTGAATCAGGTTGGGGCTCATGGGGCCAATGCCGACCATGGTTGCGTGATCGCCGCTATCCTGCAGCTTGAGCATGCCCTGAACGGCCTGGCGGATGGTGAGGTTGGACATTTTGTTCTCCTTCTCCAGAGGATTTTTGACAAAAGTTCCCTGGGACCCAAATGCGGGCCCTATCAATACGGATGGATTTTGTTGTGTAGGGGCGGTTGTGCGGAGTCAAATCCATCCCTCCGCACAACCGGAGTCCTTAAAGGTTTACTTGGCCTGCTTATCGAGCGTGGGCTTCATGGCAATCAGGATTGCGGCGGCGACCACGGAGCCAATCACGATGTCCAGGCAGAACAGCGCGACGTTGTTGGTGGCAAGGGCGACGATAAAGCCACCGTGTGGGACGTAGCAGTCGATACCCTGGAAGGCGGCGAGCGCCGCACCCACGGCAGAGCCGATGCAGATGCCGGGCAGGGTGTGGCCAAGGTCCTTGACCGCGAAGGGGATAGCTCCCTCGGTAATGCCGATGCAGCCCATGAACAGTGCGGAGATGCCCATCTGGCGATCGGCGTCATCGAACTTGTTCTTGGCAATGAGCGCTGCAAGACCGCAGGCAATCGGGGGAATGGCGACGGCGACGCGGAACATACCGTTGGGGCCGTAGATGCCGGAGGCCATGATGGCCATAGTAAAGGTCGAAGCGGTCTTGTTGATGGGGCCGCCCATATCGAAGGCGGTCATAACGCCAATGACCAGGCCCAGGACGACGGCGGAGCCGCCCTGCAGGCTACCGAGCACGCTAGTAAGCCAATCCATCACAAAGCCAAGCGGCGTGGCCAGGATGTAGATGTAGGCCATGCCCAGGACGAGCGAGGTCAGAATCGGGATGATCAGGATCGGCATGATGGTCTGGATGGTGTTGTTGACCTTCCAGGTCTTCATCCAGCGGACAA
>UQPL01000095.1:0-7412 GCA_900542895.1 uncultured Collinsella sp.
CATCAGCCTCTCGCACTCCCAATACATCCAAGGCAACTTCCCGCCCAACCATCACTTTGATGTGACGAGCGGCATCCAGAGCCAGCACAACGAGCTCGTTGCCCACGCCCGCGCCGTCAACCTGTATAAGGATCTTGACGAGACCGAGCACCTGGGCGGACGCATTGGCATGGTCAACGTCCTGACGCCGGCATATCCTGCCACCGACTCGCCCGCCGACCAGCACGCCGCCGACCTGTACAACGCCTTCTACACCGACTTCATCATGGACGGCGCCTTCCTGGGTCACTACTCCGCGCGCACCCTCTCACTCATCAACGAGATTCTGCGTGCCAACAACGCCACACTTACGGTTGAGGACAGCGACATGGAGGAGCTCGCCAAGGCGGCGCCCCGCAACGATATGTTCGGCCTCAACTACTATCAGTCGGCGTTTATCGCCGCCTACGATGGCGAGTCAACCAACAGCTTTAACGGCACCGGAGACAAGGGCACCTCGTGCTTTAAGTTTAAGGGCGTCGGGCAGCAGGTCGATATGCCGGGTATCCCCACCACCGACTGGGATTGGCTCATCTACCCGCAAGGCCTCTACGACACGCTCAAGCACATCAGCGCCACCTATCCCAACCTCCCCGTCATCTATATCACCGAAAACGGCCTGGGCCACAAGGACCCCGAGCCCGACGCAAACGGCATCGTCGCCGATCCCGAGCGCATCGACTTTGTCGACCAGCACATGGAGAAGGTGCTCCAGGCGCGCGCCGAGGGCGTCGACGTCCAGGGCTACTTTATCTGGAGCCTGCAGGACCAGTTCTCGTGGGCCAATGGCTATAACAAGCGCTACGGCCTGTTCTACATCGACTTCGACACGCAAAAACGCTACATCAAGCAGTCGGCACTCTGGTACAAGGAGCTCGCCGACACTATGGCGGACGCGCAGTAGCGCATCGCCTCGCTTTCCCCCGAGAAGGGAGCGGCCCTATGCGATACAAACCCAGCCGCTCCCCTCTCTCCCCCTGGGACCGGCCCCGCCTGCACCCGGGCTTTTAGCAAGCGGGAGACCATATAGGTTTTCAACGTCCATGCCATTAAGATTTCATGCAAAGAGGAGCGTGAACTATGGAATCGATCGTTAAGTTCTTGGAGAAAGGTCAGCCGTACTTCGACAAGGTCTCTAAGAACATCTACCTTCAGGCCATTAAAGACGGCTTTTTGGCAGCAATGCCCATTATCCTGTCTTCTTCTGTCTTCCTGCTTATTTCGACCCTGCCGGGCGTTGTCGCCACGGTCGGCGGCTTTACGCTGCCCGACTGGTGGAACGTCGACGTCGTGAACTTCTGCAACAAGGTTTACAACTTCACGATGGGCGTCGTGGGCATCATGGTCGCCGGCACCACCGCAAGCGCGCTGACCGGCTCCAAGAACCGCCGCATGCCTGCCGGCAAGGCCATCAACGCCACGAGCACCATGGTCGCCGCCATGTGCGCTATGCTCATCTTGGCCGTTACCCAGACGAGTGCCAAGATCGACGGCGCCGATGTCTCGGTGTTCTTTACCGACAACATGGGCACCAAGGGCCTGCTGAGCTCCTTTGTCGCCGCATTTGCCACGGTCAACATCTATGCCTTCTGCATTAAGCGAGACATCACCATCAAGCTGCCCAAAGAAGTCCCCGGCGCCATCGCCCAGAACTTCCGCGACATCTTCGCCTTCAGCTTCTCCATCCTGTTTGTCGCCGTCATCGACGTTATCTGCCGCACCTGCTTGGCCGTCCCGTTTGCCAACGTCATCTCCACGCTGGTGAGCCCGCTGTTCGCCGCTGCCGATTCCTACGCCGGCCTCGCCCTCATCTGGTTCATGATCCCGCTGTTCTGGTTCATGGGCATCCACGGCCCCTCGGTCGTTAAGCCTGCCCTCAACGCCGCGCTGTTTGGCAACATCACCACCAACCTCGCCACGCTGCAGGCCGGCGGTCACCCCGCCCTCGCCCTGACCGAAAACTTCGGTAACTACATCGGCGAACTCGGCGGCACCGGCGCCACGTTCATTGTCCCGATCATCTTCCTGCTCTTTATGCGCTCCAAGCAGCTCAAGGCCGTCGGCAAAGCCTCTGTCGTACCCGTGATGTTCGCCGTCAACGAACCGCTGCTGTTCGCCGCGCCCATCATCCTCAACCCGTACTTCCTGATCCCGTTCCTGTTTGCCCCCGTGGCCAACGTCCTCATTGGTAAGTTCTTCATCGACTTTTTGGGCATGAACGGCTTTATCTATGCCATGCCGTGGGCACTCCCCGGACCGATCGGCACCTTCATCGACACCAACTTCCAGCCGATCTCTCTGGTCCTGGTTGTCGTCCTGCTGGTCGTTGACTTCTTGATCTACTACCCGTTCTGCAAGGCCTACGACAACGTCCTGTGCAAGCAGGAGGCCGAGACCCTGGCCGAAGAAGAGGCCGAGGAGACCAAGGCCGTCAAGACCGCTGCCGCCCCCGCCGTTGAGGCTCCTGTTGTCGAGACCGCTTCTGCCACTGAGGCCTCCGCAGCTCCGTCCGCCCTTAAGGGCAAGGATCTGAGGGTTCTGGTTCTGTGCGCTGGCGCCGGCACCTCTGCACTGCTCGCCAACGCGCTTAAGGAAGGCGCCGACGAGCTGGGCATCGACATTACCGCCAACGCCGGTGCCTACGGCAGCCACTACGCCATCATGGACCAGTACAACGTCATCGTCCTGGCTCCGCAGGTTCGCACCTATTACAACGAGATGAAGGCCGACACCGACCGCCTGGGCATCACGCTGCTGTCGCCCAAGGGCAAACAGTACATCGACCTCACTAAGGATCCCAAGGGTGCCGTCGCCTGGATCGAGGAAAACCTCGAGGCATAAGACGCTGACACCACCTGCCGCTTGCAGACAATAAATGGCCCGTGCATCGATGTGTGATGCGCGGGCCATTTTGTTTAGACCGCACCCGTCCTCCTGTTCATCTCAATCTGTAACATCTAGCCGAGTTTTTCGGTCCTAGCTGTTACAGATCGAGATGAACGCACAGGCCAAGCCGAAAATCTCAATCTGTAACATGTAGACCACTTTTGACCGTCTAGTTGTTACAGATCGAGACAAACGGAATAGGCCGAGCACGCCTACGCCCGCAAATCCCGCACGCTCGCACGCTCGACCAACACGCCCGAGACAAGCGTACGACTTCTGGAGCTCGGGGCTTCCAAACCCGCAACGACCTCGTTAAGCGCACGGATGCCCAGCTCGCGGTGGCGAAACTTCACCGACGTCAGAATCGAGTTGGGAATCGTCTTGTAGAGCTCATCGTCGAAGCCGATCACGGACACGTCGTCGGGCACACTGAGCCCTTTGTCACGTAGAGCCATCATCACACCGTTTGCCATGCAGTCGTTAGCAGCGAGGATCGCCGTGCAATCGGGTTTATCGGCAAGCACAAGGCCCGCGGCATAGCCACTATCCGCATTCCAATCGCCTTGCAGAGGCTCGGACGGCTCAATGCCACGCGCCTCGAGTGCCGCACGCCAACCTTTCATACGGCACTGGCTCGACAGCGACTCTTTCTTACCCGAAACGAAGTACACGTTCTTGTGACCGTGGTCCAAAAAGTACTCGCACGCCATACGCGCGCCGCCCTCTTGGTCGTCACTGACGGTAGAGCAGGTAGGATGTTCCATCGGTGTGATAATCACCGTCTTGAGGTCTTTCGGCGCCTCAAAGGTATCAAAGTCATCGACCATCTGGCGCAGGTTGAAAATCATGCCGTCGACGGGAAGCTGCGACATCCTACGCGCCGCTTCGGCAAGGGTCATCTTCTCCCCTGCCCGCTTTTTGATCATCGTGAGAGCAAAGCCTCGCTCTTCGGCGGCATCGGCGATACCGTCAATCATGTCCACGGCACCGCCCGACAAGTGGAACATCACCACGCCGATGCACCCGTAACGGCCCAACTTGAGTGAACGCGCGGCAAAGTTGGTTCGAAACCCAAGCGCCTCCATGGCCGCATGGACTTTATCGCGCGTCGACTCGCGAACGCTATCGGGCTCGTTGATCACGCGCGACACCGTCTTGAGAGAAACACCCGCGGCAACTGCCACATCGTTCATTGAGACATTTTTCTTGTCCATCGTTGCCACTGCTTCTCCAGTCGGTTTTGCATCGCTTGTTTTTTGTGTTCTAGCATACACTACCTGCCCGACTGACAAATCAGCCGTTTATCGGACAATATCGACCGTTCACCCGTAAATCCTTGTTGCTCTTCCAAAAATGTCTTACGTTGTCATTAACGAAATGACAACGTTGTCATTTGGCAATGCCTTCCTTAAGCAGGAAGGTTTCCGGGCAGTCCTGACCATCCATCGACGACCAGTTCCATCCACATGCGTCGCGCATTAAGTAGCAAAGGAGCTCTATGGACGCCATCGTAAAGATGCTCGAAAAGCATCAACCGTTCTTTGAGAAGATCTCGAGGAACGTCTACCTCCAGGCCATTAAGGACGGATTCCTTGGGTGCATGCCCATCGTCCTCACCTCTTCGATCTTCCTGCTGATCGCCACCCTTCCCGGCGTAGTCGGCATCACGCTGCCCCAGCCGCTTATCGACTGGTGCAACAAGCTGTACAACTTCACCATGGGCGTTATGGGCATCATGGTTGCTGGCACCACTGCCAAGAACTTCACGGCTTCCATGAACCGTCGCATGCCCGCCGGCAAAGTGCTCAACGACGGTTCCACCATGGTGGCCGCCCAGTGCAGCATGCTGCTGCTCGCCGTTACGCAGTTCACCACCAAGTTCAACGGCTCCGAACTTTCGGTCTTCGATTGCACCAGCATGGGCACGCGCGGTCTGTTCTCGGCCTATATCGCCGCGTTCATCACCGTGTGGGTCTACAAATTCTGCGTCTCGCGCGATTTGACCATTAAGCTGCCCAAGGAGGTCCCGGGCGCCATCGCTCAGAACTTCCGCGACATTATCCCCTTTGGCGGCGCCGTCATCATCTGCGGCATCATCGATGTCGTCGTGCGCAACCTCATGGGCGTTCCGTTCTCCGAGCTGCTTATTAAACTGCTTTCCCCGCTCTTTACCGCTGCAGAAACCTATCCTGGCCTTATCCTTATCCAGGCAGCCACCGCGTTCTTCTGGTTCATCGGCGTCCACGGCCCCTCGATCGTCCAGCCGGGCATCGACCCCATCCGTCTTGCCAACCAGGCCGAGAATCTGCAGGTTCTGTTGGCAGGCGGCCACCCCGCCCACTCCCTCACCTTTAACATGTCGCTCGTGGGTGAGTTCGGCGGCACCGGCGCCACGTTCATCGTGCCGCTTCTGCTGATTCTCTTTATGAAGTCCAAGCAGCTCAAAGCCGTCGGTAAGGCCTCGATTGTCCCTGTTGCCTTCGCCGTCAACGAGCCGCTGCTCTTTGGCGCGCCGATGATCCTTAACCCCTACATGCTCATCCCCTTTGTTGCCGCCGGCTGCGTCAACGTGAGTGTTGCCAAGTTCTTTATCGATAACGTGGGCATGAACGGCTTCTCCTTCGTGGTGCCTTGGGCTACCCCTGCCCCCATCGGCATCTTCATCACCACGAACTTCCAGCTTATTGCCCTGGTATTTGTCGCGATCATCATCTTGCTGGACGCCATCATCTACCTGCCGTTCTTGAAGGCATACGATAAGCTGCTCTGTGACCAGGAAGCCGAGCGCGCCGCCGAGCTGGGTCTCGAGTCCGATGGTGCCGCTGCCATCGCCGCCAACGCCTCTGTGCCCGCTGTCGAACAGACCGCCGCTTCCGTCGAGACAACCGTTGCCGCCACCGACAGCAAGCCTGTCGCCGATCAGCCCGAGCCCGCCGCCGACGCATCCGCTAAGAAGGACGTCGATGGCCTGAAGGTCCTCGTCCTGTGCGCCGGCGCCGGCACCTCCGCCATGCTCGCTAACGCCATCAAAGAAGGCGCCGCACAGACCGGCGAGAACATTGCTTCCTCCGCAGGCGCCTATGGCCAGCACACCGCCATCATGGATCAGTACGACGTCATCGTGCTCGCTCCGCAGGTTCGTAGCTACTACAACGACATGAAGGCCGACACCGATCGTCTGGGCATTAAGCTGCTCGCCCCGCGCGGTAAGGAATATATCGACCTTACTCGCGACCCCGCTGGCGCCATCAAGTGGCTCCGCGAGAACCTCGACTAGTTCCTCCCTCTGTTGGTGCCCGGATCCCCAGTTCGGGCACCTCTCCCTATTCGTATCCCACAGAAAGGATGACTCATGACCAACCCCATGCAGTTCCCCGACGGCTTTGTGTTTGGCGGCGCCACCGCTGCTTACCAGGTTGAGGGCGAGACCCGTACGCACGGCAAGGGCAAAGTGCCCTGGGACGATTTCCTGGCTGCTCAGGGTCGCTTCTCCCCCGACCCCGCAAGCGACTTCTACAACAAATATCCGGTCGATATCGACTTGTGCCAGCGCTTCGGCATTAACGGCATTCGCGTCTCCATCGCTTGGAGCCGCATCTTCCCCAGTGGCACCGGCGAGATTAACCCCGAGGGTGTCGCTTTCTATCACGAGCTTTTCGCCACCTGCAACAAAGCTGGCGTTATCCCCTATGTCACGCTCGATCACTTCGATACGCCCGAGGCCTTTTACCAGAACGGCGGCGAGGGTTTCCTGACGCGCACGACCATCGACGCCTTCGTCGAGTACGCCAAGTTCTGCTTTGCCGAGTTCACCGAGGTCAAGCACTGGTTTACCTTTAACGAGATTCCCGCAACCGCCGAGGGCAGCTTTATCGTCGGCAACTGGCCGCACGGCGAGAAGTACCGCCTGGACAAGGCCTTCCAGCTCATGCACAACATGATGGTGGCCCACGCCAAGGCTGTCGTCGCCTTCCATGAGGGCGGCTTTGAGGGCGAGATCGGCATTGTCCAGAACCTGGAGCCCAAGTATCCCCTCGACCCCAACAATGCCGCCGACTGCGAAGCAGCTCGCATGGCCGACGTCATCAACAACCGCTGGGTACTCGACGCCACCTTCCGCGGCCACTATGCAGCCGACACCATGGAGGCCGCGACCAAGCTGGCCCATATCGCCGGCGGCGAGCTCGACGTCCGCGACGAGGACATCGCCGCGCTGACCGCCGCGCTCCCCTACAACGATTGCCTGGGCGTCAACACCTACAAGTGCCAGTTCCTGCGTGCCGCCGAGGGCGAAAACGACATCAACCACAATGGCACCGGCGACAAGGGCTCCTCGCGCTGGTTCCTCAAGGGCGTGGGCGAGTCATGCGTGCGCGAAGGCGTACCCACCACCGATTGGGACTGGATCATCTATCCCGAGGGCCTCTACGACCTGCTGCTCCGCATTAAGAACGATTACCCCAACTACAAGAAGATCTACATCACCG
>UQPL01000096.1:0-7399 GCA_900542895.1 uncultured Collinsella sp.
GCGTTGAGGACGAGGGCTCGACCGGATACATCGAGCGCTACGCCGGCTGGACCGACCCGTACAAGATTGCCGCCAACCCGGCGGCCGCTCAGTCAGCATCGAGCGATGCCGCGCCTGCCGCAAGCACCACCGCAAGAGCCGATGACGACCCCATCCGCCACATGGTCGTCTCGGGTCGCAAGGGCGAAATCGCGGCCGAGACCGAGCGCCTGCTGGCCGACCACGACGCCATGGACCTCATCAACAACCACTTTATCCCCGCCCTCGATGAGGTCGGAGTCCTCTTTGACCAGGGAAAGTTCTTCTTGCCGCAGCTCATGGCCTCGGCCGAGGCCGCGCGCGTGGGCTTCGATACCATCAAACGCCTGATGCCCGCCGGCGAGATTGCCGACAAGGGCAAGATCTGCGTGGCCACCGTCAAGGGCGATATCCACGACATCGGTAAGAACATCGTCAAGATGCTGCTCGATAACTACGGCTATACCGTCTTTGATCTGGGTCGCGACGTCGATCCGCAGGAGGTGCTCAAGACCGTCAAGGAGCGCGACATTAAGCTCGTCGGCCTCTCGGCGCTTATGACCACCACGGTCGTGGCCATGGAAGAGACCATCAAGCTGCTTCATGCCGAGGTGCCGGGCGTCAAGATCATCGTAGGCGGCGCCGTACTCACCCCCGAATACGCCAAGCAGATTGGCGCGGACTACTACGCCAAGGACGCCGCCGAGAGCGCGCGCATCGCCGAAGAGGTCTTTGGGCAGTAACACAACGGAAACAACCGAGCACCAAAACGTGCCGCATGCGCCACTTGGCACGTGCGGCACGTTAGAATAGATAAGACTATGCTCGTTTTGGCAGATAGGAGCGCAAGGATGGCGATCACGCCCGCAGAAATCGCGGAAACCCGCGGCATGGTTGAGGAGCAGAACCTCGACATCAGGACCATCACCATGGGTGTTTCGCTCATGGGTTGCGGCGACGAGAACCTCGACCGCATGTGCACGAAGATCTACGACCACGTGACGCACACGGCTGAGCATCTGGTCGAGACCGCCGAGAACCTCGAGCGCGAGTACGGCATCCCCATCGTCAACAAGCGCGTCTCCGTCACCCCGGTGGCGCAGATCGCCGCGTGCTGCAAGGATGAGGACCTCACCCCCATCGCGCATGCCCTCGACCGTGCGGCCGAGACCCTCGGCATCGACTACCTGGGCGGCTTCTCCGCGCTCGTCCAGAAGGGCATCGGCGACGCCGATCGCCGCGTCATCCAGTCCATCCCGCAGGCGCTCGCCACCACGAGTCGCGTCTGCTCCAGCGTCAACGTCGCCAGCCTGCGTGCCGGCATCAACATGGACGCCGTGCTCATGGCTGCGCAGACCATCATCGACGCCGCTAAGCTCACGGCCGACCAGGACTCCGTCGGCGCTTCCAAGTTTGTCTGCTTTGCCAACATGGTCGAGGACTCCCCGTTCATGGCGGGCGCTGTCCACGGCGGTGGCGAGGCCGACGCCGTCATCAACGTAGGCGTCTCGGGCCCCGGCGTTATGGCCGCAGCCCTGGAGACGCTGCCCGATTCCGCATCGATGATGGAGGTCGCCGAGAAGATTAAGCAGACCGCCTTTAAGATCACCCGCGCCGGTGAGCTCATGAGCCGCGAGGCCGCCCATCGCCTGGGTGTCGAGAAGGGCATTGTCGACCTGTCGCTGGCCCCCACGCCTGCCATCGGCGACTCCGTTGCCCGCATCCTCGAGATCATCGGTGTTGGCACCTGCGGTGGCCCCGGCACGACCTGCGCGCTCGCCATGCTCAACGATGCCGTCAAGAAGGGCGGCGTCATGGCCAGCTCCAGCGTGGGCGGTCTCTCGGGCGCCTTCATCCCCGTGTCCGAGGACGCCGGCATGATCGCCGCCGTCGAGGCCGGTGCACTTTCGCTCGAGAAGCTCGAGGCCATGACCTGCGTGTGCTCCGTTGGCCTGGACATGATCGCCATCCCCGGCGACACCCCGGTCGAGACCATCGCCGGCATCATCGCCGACGAGATGGCCATCGGCGTCATCAACAACAAGACCACGGCCGTGCGCGTGATCCCCGCCATCGGCAAGGGCGTGGGCGACTGCGTCGAGTACGGCGGCCTGTTCGGCCGTGCGCCCATCATGCCGGTGAACCCCAACGCCGGCACCGTGCTTGCCCACCGTGGCGGACGCTTCCCGGCACCGCTGAACTCGCTGAAGAACTAGCTGAGGGGGACTGGCGAGGAGCCCCGGGGAGGGCAAATATATAAGGTCGCCTGCTCGAACAGTCCTGACTCGCACGGAGAGCACATTAAGTGCTCTCCGGCTCGTGCGGAACTCGCGATCGACCTTATATATTTGCCCTCCCCGGGGCTCCCGCACAACGGGACCTCGGTTGGGTTCTATCCCGGTTGCAGTTGCTTCGCTCCTGCACCACTAGGCTGGTGCGGCGGTTTGGCATTGGAACGGTTCTTTTTCTGATATATGCTGGTTGCGGCTCTTCTTTTGGGGGGAGTCGCTTTTTTGTTGCTAGGAGGTTGGCCCGTGGTTGATGGGGATGCTCGCTCTGAGCTTCTTTCTGCTGATTGGAATCAGGAGTGGATGCGCTTGCAAGCTGATCGGCGGCGGGCTGATGATTCTTTTGAGTGGGATAAGCGGGCTCGGCATTTTCGGCCGCTTGAGACTGCTCCGTATGCCCGGGATTTTATAAAGCTGTTGGCGTTAAAGCCTGGTGAATCCGTGCTCGATATGGGGTGCGGGGCTGGGTCGATTGCTATTCCGCTTGCTCAGGCTGGGCATCCTGTGATTGCGGCTGATTTCTCCCCCGCTATGCTGGGCACGCTTGATGCCGGCATTGAGTACTACGGGCTCGAGGGGCGCATAACGCCGCTTGAGCTTGCTTGGGATGATGACTGGGATTTGGTTGGACCGGTCGCGAAAGCGGTAGATGTTGCCTTTGCCAGTCGCTCTGTCACCACGACCAACCTAAAAGGCGCGCTTGCCAAGCTTGATCGTACGGCTCGTCGGCGTTGTGCTGTCACGATGGTCGCCAACTCCAGCCCGCGCTATGATCTGCACTTGATGAACGCTATCGGCGCCTCGGTTACCTGCAGTAATGGCTTTGTGTATGCTTTTAATATCCTCATTCAGATGTGTGCCCTGCCGCAGGTTACATACTTTGAATCGCCTCGTCGCGACACCTTCGATAGCCTTGAGGCAGGTGTGGCGGATTTTTCCCGTATGCTCGAACATGGCAACGAGGATAAGATCGACCGCCTGCGCGATTACATCGCCCAGCACATGATCGAGAACCCCCATGCCGGTGAGCCGGGCTCCAAGGGTGTGCCGCAGGGACGCTACATGCTCGACCACGTCCGCAAGGTCCGTTGGGCATTTATTGCATGGAAGCCGGTCTCTGCGCCCAGCTCATAGCCTGTTCGCAGCCCACGCCGCCCACTCGCTCGGCATCCGCATTCTTTTTGAACTGGGCAAACGCGCCCCACACCGCGCCGTTCCTGCGCTATCGTGGGACAGCTCACGTAGATTAAGGCCCCGTCGCGGGGCGCCCCATACATAGAAAGCGAGAACCCATGGCACTGACAGGAGCCCAGGTCAAGCAGCTTCGCAGCATGGCCCATCACCTCAACCCCGCCATCATCATCGGCAAGTCCGATGTCAACGAGGGCACCGTCGAGCAGACGGTCGCCTACTTGGAGAAGCACGAGCTCGTTAAGTGCTCCGTGCTCGATGGCTCCAGCCTTTCCGCCCGCGAAGCCGCCGAAGAGCTCGCCGAGCGCTGCCACGCCGAGGTCGTCCAGGTCATCGGCCGCAAGTTCTCGCTGTATCGCGAGTCCTCGCGCAAGGATATCGAGAAGATCAAGCTCGTCTAAGAGCCAATGATCCGGCGAGCCAACATATAGCAAGCTTACGGGTGCCCAAGTACTTCGGGCGCCCGTTTTTTATCGCTCGACCAGCACGCGATTGAGCCGCCCCTCCACCAAGCGCTCGTATAGACGTCGCGTCTCGGGCTCGGGCATGCCATTGACCTGCTCCCTCAGATGGTGCATATGCCCACTGTACAGCTCGACGATATCGCGCCGCCGCCCCGCCGCACTGTAGACACGCATGGCGCAGCGCACCATATCCTCACGCGCCGTTTCCTGCCGAAGGCCCGACTCCGCCAACCAAATCGCCGACTGCAGATCGTTTTCTTCTAGAGCGGCATTTGCTCCCTTAATCATGCAATCGATGTACTTTGACTGCATAATGCGTCGCATACGTAAAAAGTAGGTGGGATTACAGCCATTGGGAACATACAACGGTCCGGCATAAAGCTGCTCAATCTTCAGGCACAGCTCAACTAAATGGGGCCCGCGCGCACCCGTGCGATTTCCCAAAACCTCGCGGCTTATCTGGTCAAACAGCCGTACATCGGTCTTGACGTAGTCGCTGTTGAGCCCGATGCATTCATTTTGGATGAGCACACACGACTTGCCGTCTGGCGTCGGTCCCAAAGCCGACCGCAAGCGCGATATCGTCGAGTACAGGTTATTGCGGGCGCTATTGAACTCGGCATGGGGCCACAGCTCCATGGCCAGCGTCTCACGATCGACGAGCGCATCCATGCCCAGCGCAAGCCGCTCGGCAAGCGTCGCCGCCTTCTTGCGGCGCCACATTTTGTCCGTGATGGGAAACCCGTCGCGCTCGGCGCGAAACGCGCCAAACATGCGAATCTCGATATGGTCGATGGTATCAACGGCTTCAACCTCGCCGGCCTGGAACAGGCGCTCGCCCTCCCCTTCCAAATCGTCGCGCAGCGAGTACCGCGATAGCTCGCGCACGGGAAGCTTCTTGCGTATCCTGGCCGCCGGCTCGCCCAGACAATGCATGGCAAGGCGCGCAAAGAGCCGATACGACGGTTCCAGAATCCCCGCGCGATTCATGGACATCCAGGCCGCGAGGTCGCTGTCTCGGCCCGCACAGGCCAAATGCAGCGCCACCATCCAGGCTTCTGCGCCACCAACCTGCGTCTGGCTTATATCGAGCAACTCCGCTTCCTCGCGCACTGAAACCATCGAGGTGTTACGCAGATATGCCGCGCGCTCCAGCAGCAATGCGTTATCGCGCATGTACGCAATCGACTCCTCGGCAAGTTTGAGCACTTGGACCGCACGGAACTTTGCATTAACCGGCCGTCCCTCTGCCAGGGACTGCCAGCCTTCTAGCAACAGGCCAAACAGCTGAATCTGGTTGTCGCGCATGCGCACGGCAAAACGATCGAGCTCGTTGAACGCCGCATCGTCGGTTACCGGCAAGCCGGAAAGGAGCCGCCGTGCCGCCAACACCATACGCACCCAGATAGCCATCGCCTTAAGCCCGCGTACATCGAGCGCCTCCCGCACCACCGTCATCTCGTCGTCGCGCTCGTCGGTTCCCGCAAACGACCCGTCAAAGAGCTCCACCAGCATGCTATCGGCCCGTAGAACAATCCCCGCGATGTCGAGCTCGCAGTCGTAGGCCTTGCTCGTTTTGAGCTGCTGTAGAACGCCGCCGTCATCTCCCCGCTCGGTCAGGCACCGCTTGACCTCGATATGCGCAGACAACATATCGAGTGCGGTATGGGATGTCTCGATTTCTGGTACGGCCAGGTTCGTAGGAAGCCCAAGCCCGTTGTCCCCATAGCAAACAGCCGTCAGCGTCTGGGCCACCCTCCATGAAACAGGGTCTATTTCGCAGGCCGCCCGTTCGCCCCCGCGCTCGATAACCGATGCCATATAGCGAGCGAGCTTTGTATTGGACACGCTGACCGCTGCCAGATATACGCCGAGCGCCTCGGCAGGCGTTGGCTCTGGAGCCGGATCGTCGGCATCGATCGTGCCCAGCGCTGCTCGGCAGATATCGGCCCCGTGCCCCGTCAGAGCAAGATCGACCCCATACTGCCCAGCGAGTTCAAGGACCGCCTCACGGTCCAAAAAGGCGTCCGCCAGGCCCATCGCCGCATCGCATCGGCCCGCCTTAAGCAAAATCCGGGCCGCCCTCGGAACAAGTTCGGGGCGAATCTCGGCCACCAACTTACGCAAACGCAAGCGTCCGTTATCCTCCGTGCCCAGACACGTAAAACTCCGCTCGGCGGGATCCAAGCCAAAGATCGGGTAGTCGCGTACAAAGTAGGACTGGTCGACCATCGACAGCCTCACCCCACAGGCCTCGAGTTCCGCGATATTGCCCTCGCCCATCAAAACCATGAGACATGCCACACAAAACAGCGCATTATTGTCGAGCGAAGCCAGATCGACAAGTGCCGCACCATATACGTTGACAATCTCGTTTTCGAGCAGACCGGCTACGTCGCCTTGGCCATACAGACCCGTCTGCAATGCCGAAACAAGCTCGGGCACGCCTTGCGTGAGCTGATAAAAGTCGAGCGATGTGCTGATCGAAAACGCCGATGCCCACGCCGAATACTCATAGGCATGCACCTTGAGCATCTGCGCATTGATCTTAACCGAATCGCCCAGCCCATGAATCAGCTGACGATTTGAAGGACGGCAGGAGATAAAGACCCCTACCCCCATAGCGCGCAGGCCGCGGATCCTGTCGATGAGGTCTTCGGTATCGTGCTGATCGAGGTTTGGCACATTATCAATCGCGATAAGAGAGTGCGGTTTGTCTTTGAGTTCTTCGGTAACCACCTCGAGCTGCATAAACACCTCGCGCCCAGTGGCGCGATCGGCCTCGATAATCCGTACGGGGCCTCGCGTCGGGTCGCATTTAACCTCATGGGTGTACTGCAGCAGCACCGAGGTCTTCCCAAACCCGTCGGGCGCATAAAGAACCACGATGCCGGCCTTTCGGCCCTTGGCAATAAGCTCATTCATCAAGCGTTCGCGTCGCACCATATAGCCTCCGCCTAACGGCATCAGCTCGAGGTCGTCTATACCGCTCAAATCGTTTACCATGCCCGCTCCTCAACTCGACCGTATGGACACTGTAGCCGCAAGACCATACAAGCCGCGCTATGAATAGAGCGACCTTGTGTTTTAGGTTGTCTTTTGGTACGCAAGCGGCAAGTTTTTGTACAGCGAGGGCCGATTGTTATTAATCCCCCGACTAATCGGTCTTTAAGCAGGTAAATGAGCTTGTCAGCTTGTCCCATCTAAGCGGCAGTGTAACGCAGATGAACAATGTTCAGCTATGTCATTCAACTCGCCTAGCACCCGCTACCGTCTACAACCTTTTAGTGGCATTTTTGCATAGAATCTGATATAGAATGAATCAAACTGTTGGGCATCCGGCATTCGTCAAGCTTGCGGCAAGATTTTGGTCAAGCGGGCGGAAAGGGATAGCAAAAAGGCCCCCGCAAAGCGGAGGCCTTAGGCAAGGCTATGTCG
>UQPL01000097.1:0-7314 GCA_900542895.1 uncultured Collinsella sp.
ATACGAGATCTGCGCATGTCTCGTGGGCTCGGAGATGTGTATAAGAGACAGCGTGCCCACCTCGCAGCTCCGCCGCTTCACCCTGCCCGATTCGGCGCCCATCATGCGCCGCGTTATGGGCTTTCTGTCCGACCAGGCCCGCACGCTCATCCATGCCGGCGTGTCGCGCGACCGCATCTGCATCGATCCTGGCCCGGGCTTTGGTAAGTCGGCTAACGAGGACATCGTCATCCAGCGCGAGACTGCCAAGATGGCGTCACTGGGCTATCCGCTCATGTGTGCCGTGTCGCGCAAGCGCTTTGTGGGCGCCGTCTCGGGCGTGACCGAGGCCGCCGAGCGCGATGCCGCTACGTTTGGCGTGTGCCTGGGCGCCATCCAGGCCGGTGCCAACATCGTGCGCGTGCACGACGCCGCGGGTTTTGCGCAGTTCCTGAACGGTTACTGGGCGGTTGCCAAGCCGCAGCCGCGCCGCGCGTTTGTGGCTGTGGGCTCCAACCTGGGGCATCGCTGCGACAACATCCGCGCTGCACGCGAGATGATCGCCGAGATTCCACTCACCTGCGTGTCCAACTCCTCCAAGATTTACGAGAGCGAGCCGGCCTACGAGACGCGCCAGGACGCGTTTGCCAACGCCGTCATCGAGATCAAGACCGAGCTGGCGCCGCTGGTGCTGCTCGATGAGCTCATGAAGATCGAGGCCGAGCTTGGGCGCGACCGCTCCAAAAAGGCCAAGGCCAACGGCCCGCGCACCATCGACTTGGACCTGCTGTGGATGGATGGCGAGACCCACGGCGGCAAAAAGCTGCGCCTGCCGCATCCTCTCATTGGCGAGCGCGACTTTGTGCTGGTGCCGCTCGAGGACCTGATGCACGACCCGGCGCGGTTCTTCCGCTACAACGGTGTCGAGGTCAAGGAGCCCGAGGACCGCGTGGGTCATATCGTGGGCGAATTGGGGCGTATGTAGATGATCGAGATGAATGCTGTTGCCGCCGGCACCGAGCTCGACGCGGCACGTGACGCGGGCCGCGAGGGCGTGTCCGCGGGCTGGTGCGCATGGAGCGCGGGCGAGGCGTCGTTGACGTTTTCGCTGGTCGTGCGCCCGGATGTGAACATGCATGCCTTCCACGGCCTGCCGTTTGTGGCCGCAATGGGCATGATGGACGCGCTCGTGGGAACGGCTGCGGCACCGGGGCTGGGCCTTGCCGGCAGGGTAGGTATTCAGTGGCCGAGCGACATTGTGTGCGGCGCGCCCGCGTTTGAGACGTCGTTCGCGCGCGTCGCCGTCAACGGTGGTGCCGGTGCTGCGGGCATGTTCGGTGCCGTGACGGTGGATATTGAGCGTTCGGCGCTGAGCGAGCTTGGTGTGGACGTGGCTGACGAAGCGCTGGTCGAGACGCTGGCCGCCGCCGTGCTGGCCCGCGTGGACGCCTGGGCGGTTGTTGCCAACACGCCGCAAGGCGCCGCAGGGCCGCTGGCTCCCGTGCTGGGCGAGTACTTCGACATGGTGCCGCTGCTGGGCCGCCAAGTTGCGGCGGTGTCGCCCAACGGTTTGCCGCTTGCGGTCGGTGTGTTTGCGGGCCTGGACATCTGGGGCCGAGCGACCATCAAGACCGATGCCGGCGAGCAGGAGTTTCCGCCCGAGGCTGTACGAATTCGCGGACTGTAACGCGAGGCGCCCGCGCTCAAAGACAACGATGACAACGAAGCCCTCTTCGGCCTGTGCCGGGGAGGGCTTTGCGTGACTGCGGGGTAGCACCTCGGACCTATTCCTCAAAACTGAAAATTTTTCGATTTTGAGGAATAGGCTTGGCGAGCATTTGCGGGGACTGTGGCATCGGGCGTGCTTGACTTAAGCTCCTGCTCTATCCCAGCTCCTGCATGCGGCGGTAGATTTCGCAGATACCCTTGACGGTGAGCTGTCCGTCTACCACGTCGAAGGCATCGGTCGAACCGGCGACGATGCTGGCGAGGCCGCCCGTGGCGATAACGGTGGCATCCTCGCGGCCCAGCTCGCGCTTCATGCGCGCAACCAGGCCTTCAGCCATGGCGGCGGCGCCCGTTACGGCGCCGACCTTGATGCACTCCTCGGTATCGCGGCCGATGGCGTGCTCGGGCGCCTCGAGCGGAACGCTGGCGAGCTTGGCGGCTCGGGCGGCGAGCGCGTCCATGGAGATGCGGATGCCCGGCGCGATCGCTCCGCCAATGTAATAACCGTCCTCATCGATGACGTCGATATTGGTCGCGGTGCCAAAGTCCACCACGATTGCCGGCGCGCCGTAGAAAGTTTCGGCTGCAACGGCGTTGGCGACGCGATCGGCGCCTACGGCTTGGGGACGCGCCGCGCGCAGCTTGGTCACCGCGGCCGTCTGCGGCCCAATGACGATGGCGTCTGCGGCAATGCGGTCGGCCACGGCGTGCCATTCGCGCGAGAGCTGCGGCACCACGCCCGCAAAGGCGATTGCGTCGACCGCGTCGAGCGAAAGGCCGTACATCTTAAAGAAACCCATCAGGCGCACATGGATCTCGTCGGCGGTATAGGAGCGGTCGGTGGGCATGCGCCACGACTGCACCAGCTCGTCTCCGTCAAACAGGCCCATGGCCGTCTGCGTGTTTCCCATATCGATAGCGAGCAGCATGTCTACTCCCAGTGTTGGCATAAAAGGACGCGCACCATTGTATACGCGCCGCCGACGGCGCTCGGCTGCGATTCGTTTACGGTGATAGGGGCTGAGGGGTTTAAATATGAAGGAATTATGCTCCACGAGATTTTCCTTGCCGTTTACCGAACTCCCGCGTAATATTCTTTTTTGCGCACATGAGGCGCCCAGACATTGCGGGGTGGAGCAGTCTGGTAGCTCGCCGGGCTCATAACCCGGAGGTCGTAGGTTCAAATCCTGCCCCCGCGACCAAGAACTTACAGCTCGTCGGCCTAGCCGGCGAGCTTTTTTGTTATTTCGGGACCGTGTTTTCGGTCCAATTCTCGGCCTCTCAAACAAAATCTCGACCTGTAACATCTAGACCCGATTTAGGTGGCTAGGTGTTACAGATTGAGATAAACCGACGGGCCGCCCCGCCCATCCCCATCCACCTGCCGCTACCTGCTGTCCGCCGATTTCCGTTGCGCTGTTGTATTCCCATGCCATATTCTCTAGACAACTACGCGGCATCATCGCCGCCGCGCCTACAAGAGAGGAATGTTCATGACCGCACCTGCATCCAAGCTGCTCCAGCCAATTACGGTTGGCCCCCTTGAGCTCAAGAACCGTATTATGTTCCCGCCGCTGACCACCGGCTACGAGGAGCGCGACGGTTCCATTGGCGAGCGCAGCCTGGCTTTTTACGAGCGCCTGGCCCGTGGCGGCGTGAGCTACATCGTCATCGGCGACGTCGCTCCCGTCATGACCGCGAGCCCCACGCCCAAGCTGGCAACCGACGCCCAGATCCCCACGTTTAAGGCCCTGGCCGACGTCGTCCACAAGCACGGCGCCAAGGTCGCGCTGCAGCTGTTCCACCCCGAGTACGATGTGCCCGGTGTCGGCCGCATGGTCATGGGATCCATGGCCGCCGCCAAGGCCGCGCAGGAGGCCAAGGCCGCCGGCGACGAGGAGACCTTTGCCGCCAAGATGGCCGAGTCCAACGAGATCCGCAACCAGGCCTACGCCAAGCTGCACCACGACATGCAGCACTTTGTGAACGAGGCGAGTGTGGAGCAACTCACCCAGATCAAGGAGGCCATCGCTGCCTCGGCCGCTCGCGCACAGCAGGCCGGGATCGATGCCATCGAGGTCCACGGCGACCGCCTGGTGGGTTCGCTGTGCTCGGCCATCCTCAACCAGCGCACCGACGAGTACGGTGGTTCGTTCGAGAACCGCGTTCGCTACGCGCTGGAGGTCGTCGCTGCCATTAAGGAAGCCGCGCCGCAGCTGATGGTGGAGTACAAGCTCCCCGTGATTATGGAGAACCCCGACGGCACGCCGCGCGGCAAGGGCGGCCTGCAGCCCGACGAGGCCTGCGAGTTTGCCAAGCTGCTCGAGGGTACGGGCATCGATATGATTCAGGTCGCACAGGCCAACCACACCGGCAACATGGGCGACACCATTCCGCCCATGGGCGCCATGCCCTACAACTGGACGCTGCCCGTGGCCGAGCGCGTCAAGGCCCTGGTCTCCGTGCCGGTGGCAACCGTCGGCCGCGTTGTCTCGGTTGAGGCCGGCGAGAAGATTCTGGAAGACGGCGCCGCCGACATCATCGCCTATGGCCGCTCGCTCATGTGCGACCCCGACATTGCACTGAAGGTCGCCACGGGTGAGCCCATCCGCGAGTGCCTCAACTGCAACAAGGGTTGCGTCGATGCGATTCAAAACCGCAAGTACATTTCGTGCGTGCTCAATGCCGAGAACGGCGACGAGGCGACCATCGCCATCAAGCCGGGCGAGGGCGACAAGAAGATCGCCGTGGTGGGCGGCGGTATTGCCGGCCTGGAGGCCGCGCGCGTGGCAGCCAAGCGCGGCTACGACGTGACCGTCTACGAGGCGAGCGACCATCTGGGCGGCCAGATTGTGCTGGCGGCCGCGCCCCCGCGCAAGGACGAGATCATGCGCTCGGTCGAGTACTACGAGAAGATTCTGCCTGGCCTGGGCGTGAAGGTTGAGCTCAACCACGTCGCTAGCCCCGCGGACCTCAACGCCGCCGATGCCGCGATTGTGGCTGTGGGCGCACACGACGTGATCATCCCCGTTCCGGGTGCCGACTCGGAGAAGGTCGTCTCGAGCTGGGACGTGCTGGCCGGCAAGGTGGGGCTTACGGGCCGCGTCGCCGTCATTGGCGGTGGCCTGGTGGGCACCGAGACTGCCGAGTATCTGCTGCAGCACGGCTGCGAGGTGGCGATCGTGGAGATGCTCGACAAGATTGCCGCGGGCGAGTCCGAGACCATTCTGCCGCTGATTATGAGCGACTTTGCCGAGCACAACGTGGAGCAGCACGTGAAGACCCGCCTGACCGCCATTACTGACGAGGGCGTGGAGGCCGTTCGAACCGCCGAGGACGGCGCCGAGGAGCCGGTGAAGATCGCCTGCGATTACGTGGTGATGGCCGTGGGTTCCAAGGCCAACGCGTTTGACCTGGACGGCGTGACGGTGCCCGTGACCTGCGTGGGCGACTGCTCGGGCGAGCGTACCGCCGACATTGCGAGCGCCATTCGCACGGCATATCACGCGGCCAACGAGCTGTAGTTGAACATCGCGGCCAGGCGGGGCGGTAGCACGGATCCGTCTCGCCCGGCTGTGTCCCGTCGGGTGTCAACCGGTGCGGGGCCTGCAAGCGGAGCAGGTCCCGCCCTTTTTGTTTTGCTCCGGTGGACGGCAATGCGCGGTAATCATGAGGAGTGAGGACGTCTACTGTCTTGCAGATCACTCAAAATTATTGAGGGAGGGGTTAATAACTATATCCTCTATACCAAAGGACATAAAGAGATGCCAATTTTGTTGACAAGCGAATGACGATTAGCTGCGAGTCAGCTACCAGCGTAAATAATCGATAAAGAAATGTCGTAATTTGGTGCCAAATGCCCAGATAACGCCGCGTCTATTTTAATTAACTGCTTTGAGCAAACGGTAAAATGCTACTATCTAACTTGCACGTAAGAAAGCAGATTAACGGTTAAGGCTAAGAAGTGGCAGGTATGTCGGAAGCAACTAGGACTCGCACGCATGCGCCCGAGGTTAGGCAGCGCGCCGTCGAGATCCTTCAAGAGGGGGTCGGTCATCGCGCCCTCGCCGCAAAGCTTGGCATTCCCCAGGCCACGGCTCGTCAGTGGGCCCGCGCGTATGCCGTGGGCGGTGCCGACGCCGTTCTCAATGCCGGTTCGCATCATCGCACCTACTCGTACGACGTAAAGCTCGCTGTGGTTAAGGACCGTCTGGAAAACGGCTTGACGGTTCGCGAGGCCATGATCAAGCACAAGATTCCCAGCGAGTCTTCGGTCAAGGCTTGGTGCCGTCAGTACCGCGAGAGCGGTGAGTCCGCACTGGTCGATAAGCCGCGCGGTCGCAAGCCGCGCGTTAAAAAGGCGGAATAGCAAACGGGATGGTGCGCCCACAGGGGCGCATTTTTCTTGCCGCGCCAACTTTTTGGACCGGCGCGAGCCTGTCGGGGCATCCTCCAAAGTGGCCAATAAACTGCGCGCAGTGGCCCGCGCACCTGTCGCTGCGATAGGGGGAGCGTCGCCTCTCTGCTCCAAAGCGGACGTGCCCTTGCCCCGTACGCCTAAAACTCCCCAGTTGACCGAAAACCCGCCGCCGCTACTCCTCAATTGAGCTATAACGTTAAACAATTGCAGCGTTTTTGCATGGGGGAGTGATGGTATGACGCTACTGTATTTCCTTACCCTGTTTCCGCTGGTACCGGCGCTGGGCATGCTGCTCGCGCGCGGTGACCGCGCCCGCGATGTGGTGGGGCTCATAGGTTCCGGCATTATTATGGCGGTGACAGTTGTAGTCGCCGTCATGTTTTTTGGCACGGGTCCGCAGAGCTTTGAGGTTGCCCCCGGCACCTCGCATGTGCTCTCGATCATCAGCTCCGCCATCGATGCCATCCTGTGCGCCGTCATCCTGTACAACGCGTATAAATATAGGAACGCGCTCACCACGGTGCTCGGCATAGTCCAGCTGGTGGGCTCGCTCGCCTTTGCAGCCATGACGCTGCCCGCGGCCGAAGCCGTCACGGCGACGCCGCTCTACCTGGACTACATGAGCGTGATCATGGTCCTCGCCGTTGGCATTGTCGGCAGCCTAATCTGCGTGTATGCCCTGGGCTACATGAAGGACTTCCAGGCTCATGACGAGTACGAGGCCGCGCTGCGCGGGCAGACCGCGCCCGACCGTCGCCCGCAGTTCCTGGCGCTTATGTTCCTGTTCCTCTCGGCCATGTTCGTCATCGTGACGAGCGATAACCTTGAGTGGCTGTTCTGCGGCTGGGAAATCACCACCGTGTGCTCGTTCCTCATGATTGGCTACACGCGCACGCCCGAGGCCATCAAGAACGCCTTCACCCAGATCATCCTTAACATGCTGGGCGGCATCGCGTTTTTGGCCGGACTCATGTTCCTGCACGTTAACGGTATGCCGTTGACCATCTCGGGCATGATCGAGCTTTCCGGCGCCGGAACCGTGCAATCCGCGCTACTGGTGATGCCGGTCATCCTGCTGTCGCTCGCCGCACTCACCAAGGCCGCACAGATGCCGTTCCACACTTGGCTGTTGGGCGCCATGGTTGCCCCCACGCCCACGAGCGCCCTGCTGCACTCGTCAACCATGG
>UQPL01000098.1:0-7314 GCA_900542895.1 uncultured Collinsella sp.
CGTGGGCTCGGAGATGTGTATAAGAGACAGGCCGCAGGCTTAGCCTCGGCGGCGGCCTTTACCTCGGGAGCAGCCTCGACCTCGTTGGCCTTCTTGGCAGCGGCGGTCGTGCGCTTGCGCGTGGTCGATGCCTTGGCAGTAGTTGCCTTGGCAGCGGTGGTCTTGCTCGCAGCGGCCTTCGTGGTCGTAGCCTTCTTAGCCGTCGTCTTGCGGGTCGTCGTCTTGCGGGTCGTCGTCTTTTTGGTGGCAGGCTTCGCAGCGGGCTTCACCTCAGGCTCGGGCTCGGGAGTAGCCTCGACTTTCACCTCAGGATCGGCCTTAACGGGCTTAGCTTCAACCGGCTTCTCCTCGGCCTTGGGCTCCTCGGCGGCAGCGGGCTCCTTAACGGTCGCCGCAGGCTCGCCCTCAGCAGCAACCGGCTCCTCGACAGCCGCAGCCTCAGCCACAGCCACCGGGCGCTCAATCTCCGGGTGCATAAAGAAGTACAGGTCCAGATACTTGTCGGCCGAGCGCGTCCAGCTAAAGTCCTGGCTCATGGCCTGTGTGACCAGCTGGTTCCAGGCATCGCGGTTGCCCCAGAACAGGCGTGCCGCGCGGAACACGGCGTCGCCCATCTCGTCGCCGTTAAAGTTGGTAAACGAGAAGCCCGTGCCCTCGCCGGTAAACTCGTTGTACGGCTGCACGGTGTCCTTCAGGCCACCGGTCTCGCGCACGATGGGCAAGGTGCCGTAGCGCATGGCGATGATCTGCGACAGGCCGCAGGGCTCAAACTTCGAAGGCATCAGGAACATATCGGCGGCAGCGTACATGCGCTGCGACAGCGCGGGGTCAAACTCGATGCGCGCGGCCATGGTGCCGGGGTACTTGTCCTGGAAGTAGCGCAGACCGTCCTCGTAGTCGCGGTCGCCGGTGCCCAGCACGGCCACCTGAACGCCGCCGGACAGGATGCGGTCGAGCGCGTACATGACCAGGTCCATGCCCTTCTGGCGCGTCAGGCGCGTGACCATCACCATAAGCGGGCGGTCGTCGCGCACCTCGAGCCCCAGTTCCTCCTGCAGCTTGGCCTTGCACACGGCCTTGCCGGAACGGTCGTCAACCGTGTAGTTGGCGGCAATGCGCTTGTCGGTTGCCGGGTCAAAGGCCGCCACGTCAATGCCGTTGAGGATGCCCTGCAGCGCATAGGAGCGCTCGCGCAGTACGCCGTCCAGGCCCTCGCCAAACTCGGGCGTCTGGATCTCGCCCGCATAGGTGGGGCTCACCGTGGTAATGGCATCGGCATAGTGCAGCGCGCCCAGCATGTAGTTGATGCTGCAGGCGTCGCAACGCAGCTGCGTAGCAGCCGCCGGAATATGCGCCACTCCCAGGATGTCCTCCATCACGGTGTCGCTAAACTGGCCCTGGAACGCCACGTTGTGGATCGAGAACACAGTCTTGACGCGGTCGTACAGCGGCAGGCCCTGGTAGAACTCGCGCAAGAACACGGGCGCCAGTGCCGTCTGCCAGTCGTTACAGTGCAGGATGTCGCACTCAAAGCCCTCGGGCAGGTGCTGCAGGCTCTCGGTAATGGCCTTGGAGAAGAACGCGAAGCGCTCGCCGTCGTCGAAGAAGCCGTACGGATAATCGCGCGCAAAGTAGCGCTCGTTGTCCACGAACATATAGGTGACGCCGTCGTGCTCGAGCTTCTCCAGCCCGCAGTACTCGTTGCGCCAGCCCAGGCTCACGTAAAAGTCGGAAAAGTGCTCCATCTGCGCCTTGTACTCATCCTTGATGGTGGCGTACTTGGGCACCATCACAATGACTTCGGCGCCGGCGCGCACAAGCGCCGCAGGCAGCGAGCCCGCCACGTCGCCCAGACCACCGGTCTTTACAAACGGTGCGCACTCGGCCGAGGCAAACACGATCTGCATCTTTTTGCTGGAATCTGCCATATTGTCTCCCTGTTGCAATTCGAGAATAGCCGCCTGGCACAAACCGGGCGGCTATTCTACATGTTACGAGCGATGTTGCGATGCCTACGTTAATGCACGATGGTGGTATCGGGAGTTAACGGGGCCTTGCCCAGTACCAGGATGTTCTCGGGCGTGCCGCGAAGCTCGGTGTTGGTGGGAACCACGTTGTTCTTGTCCAGGATGGCGTTCTCAACGCGTGCGCCGCTCTTGATGATGCAGCTCTGGTTGATGATCGAGTTGGTCACCGAAGCGCCTTCCTCGACCACGACGCCGCGCGACAGGATCGAGTTGCGCACGGTGCCCTTGATGATGCAGCCGGCCGAGATGATCGAGTTGCACGCGTGGCTGCCGGTCGCATAGCGCGAAGGCGGCACGTCGTGAGCCTTGGTCAGGATCGGGCGCTCGGGATCGAAGAGCTGATCGGCCACGGTCTGGTCGAGCAAGTCCATGCTGCGGCGATACAGCGACTTCTCGCTAAACACGCCCACGACCTCGCCCTTGTACTCGTAGCTGCACACGTCGATGTTGCCAAAGTCGCCCTGGAGTGCCTCGAGCAGGTCCAGATAGTCGGCGGCCTGGTAGTGGTCGATGATCTCGAGCAGCGTCTCGCGGTTGACGATGCAGCAGTCCATTGAGGCGTTGTCGCCGTACACGACGCCGGCGCTCACGCCCGTCAGGCGGCCGTTCTCGTTGATTTGCAGCTTGGTCTCGTCATCGACGTTGCGCGTGGCCTTGCAGTACACCACGGTCATCTGGGCGCCGGAGTTCTCGTGCGCGTCGATGATGGTGTTGAGGTCCATGTTAAAGATGATGTTGGTGCCCATCATCACAACATAGGGCTTATCCGAGCGCTGGAACAGCGTCTTGTTGGAGATAATGTCGCGCAGCAGGAAGCGCATGCCGCCCTTGGTGGTGCCATACGCGTTGCCGGGCACCATAAACAGGCCGCCCTTCTTGCGGTCCAGGCCCCAGTCCTTGCCCGAGCCCACGTGGTCGATCAGCGAGCGGTAGTTGCCCGGCATGACGACGCCGACGGTCTTAATGCCGGCATTCATCATGTTGGACAGCGGGAAGTCGATCAGGCGGTAGCGGCCCAAAAACGGAACGGACGCGATGGGGCGGTCCTTGAGCAGCACGCTGCCGTAGGTCGAAGAGTAGTTAGCGGTGATATAACCGATGGCCTTGCGATTGATCATCGGATCATTCCCCCTTCCCGATAACGACGTCATTTCCAACGACGGCCGTATCCTTGGTGGTATCGACAGAGCCGAGCTTCACGCCCTCTTCGACCGTGGAGTTCTCGCCCAAAATAGCGCGGCAGATGTGCGCGCCGCTCTTAACGTGCGCACCCGGCAGCAGTACGGAGTCCTCGACCACGGCGCGCTCCTCGATGATGACATCGGTCGAAAGGATCGAGTGGCGAGCGGTGCCGTAGATCTTGCAGCCGTTGGAGACCAGGCAGTCGTCCAGGCGGCCGTCCGGGCCAATGTAGTGCGGCGGACGCGTGGTGATGTTGGACATGATGGGGAAGTTCTTGTCAAACAGATCGAACTCGGGGTTGTTGCCCAACAGGTCCATCGAGGTCTCGTGGAAGCTGGCGATGGTGCCAACGTCCTTCCAAAAGCCGTGGAACTCGTAGCTGTACAGGCGCTTGCCCTCGCCGAGCAACTTGGGGATGATGTCTTTGCCAAAGTCGTGGCTCGAGCGCTGGTCCAGGGCGTCCGCCTCGAGCGCCTCGATCAGCACGTCGGCCGAGAAGATGTAGATGCCCATGGACGCAAGGTTCGAATCGGGCTTATCGGGCTTCTCGGTGAACTTAGTGATGCGGCCGTCCTCGGGGTCGGTGGTCAGGATGCCAAAGCGGCTGGCCTCCTCCCACGGCACGGGCATAACGCTCACCGTGAGGTCGGCGTTGTTCTCAATGTGCGTCTTGAGCATCTTGCGGTAATCCATGCGATACAGATGGTCACCCGAAAGAATCAGGACGTACTTGGGGTCGTTGGCCTTGATGTAGTCGAGGTTCTGCGTAATGGCGTCGGCCGTGCCCGCATACCAGGCGCCACCGGTCTGCGTCTCGTACGGCGGCAGGATCGACACGCCGCCGTCACGGCTGTCCAGATCCCAAGCCTCGCCGGAGCCCACGTAGGCATGCAGCAGGTAGGGGCGATACTGCGTCAGAACGCCCACCGTGTCGATGCCCGAGTTGGAGCAGTTGGAGAGCGAAAAGTCGATAATGCGGAACTTGCCACCAAAGCTAACCGCCGGCTTAGCGATCTTTTGGGTGAGTGCCCCCAATCGGCTGCCCTGTCCTCCTGCGAGGAGCATCGCGATGCATTCTTTCTTACTCATCGATTTCTCCTTCTGTCATCGATGTTCTTAAACCCATTAGCGACGGGCGCAGCGCAACGTCGCGCCCGTCGAGTAATGCCGTGCTGGCATAAGGGAGCTCGCGCGCCTTTACGCGTGCCAGATCTCGTCGCGGTACTCGCGAATGGTGCGGTCGCTCGAGAACCAGCCGGAGGAGGCGGTGTTGAGCAGCGCCTTGCGGTTCCAGGTCTCCTGGTCGCCATAGCTGTTCGTGAGCGCCTCCCAGGCGTCGACGTAGCTGCGGAAATCGGCCATGACCAGGTCGGGGTCGTTGTTGTTCATGAGCTCGTTGTAGATGCTCTCGAAGTTGCCCGAAAGACCCGCAAAGGTGTTGTCCTTGAGCTCGTCCATCACGCGGCCCAGACGCTCGCGGTCGTTGTTGAGCGTATCCCACGCAAAGTAGCTGTTGGATGCCCAGAGCTGCTCGACCTCGGGAGCGGTCAGGCCAAAGATGGCCTCGTTCTCGCGGCCGGCCAGGTCGGCGATCTCGATGTTGGCGCCGTCGAGGGTGCCCAGCGTAATGGCGCCGTTCATCATGAGCTTCATGTTGGACGTGCCCGAGGCCTCCTTGCCGGCCGTGGAGATCTGCTCCGAGATCTCGGCGGCGGGGTAGATGAGCTGGGCGTTGCTCACGCGGAAGTTGGGGATAAAACAGACCTTCATGACCTCGTTGACGCGCGGGTCGTTGTTGATGACGTCGGCCACGGAGTTAATGAGGCGGATGGTCTCCTTGGCGAAGGTGTAGCTCGAGGCAGCCTTGCCGCTAAAGATGAAGGTCGTCGGCGTCACATGGAAGTTGGGATCGGCGATGCGACGGTTGTAGATGTCCATCACCTTCATGATGTTCATGAGCTGGCGCTTGTAGGCATGGAAGCGCTTAACCTGAACATCGAAGACGGTGTTGGGGTCGATGACCAGACCGGTCTCGGCCTTAACGTAGGCGGCCAGGCGCTCCTTGTTGGCGCGCTTGGAGGCGCCCACGGCCTTCAGGAACTCGGTGTCGTCCTTAAACTCCTTGAGCTTCTCTAGCTCAAATGCGTCCTTGAGCCAACCCTCGCCAATGGCATCGGTGACGAGCTTGGCATAGGTGGGGTTAGCCTCGGCAAAGAAGCGACGGTGCGAGATGCCGTTGGTCTTGTTGTTGAACTTCTCGGGCGTTAGGGCATAGAAGTCCTTGAGCACGATGTTCTTGATGATGTCGGAGTGGATCTTGGCCACGCCGTTGACGCTGTGGCTGCAGATCACGGACAGGTTGGCCATGCGAATCTCGCCGTCCCACAGAATGGCGGTCTGGCGCAGGCGCTCCTGCCAGCCCTCCTGCGTGGTGTCGAACGACTCGTGCCAACGACGGCTGATCTCGTCGATGATCTGGTACACGCGGGGGAGTAGCTTGGAGAACGTGCCGATGGGCCACTTCTCCAGTGCCTCGGGCAGGATGGTGTGGTTGGTGTAGCTCACGACCTGCGTCACGATGTTCCAGGCGTCGTCCCACTCGAGCTTCTTCTCGTCGATGAGGATGCGCATGAGCTCGGGGCCGCACATGGCGGGGTGCGTATCGTTGGTGTGGATGGCCACAAACTGCGGCAGCAGCTCCCAATTCTCGCCGTGCTCCTTCTCAAAGGTGTCGAGCAGGCTGTAGATGCCGGCGGAGACAAACAGGTACTCCTGCTTCAGGCGCAGCAGACGGCCGTGCTCGCCGGCGTCATTGGGGTAGAGGATGGCGCTGATGGCCTCGGCCTCGGCGCGCTCGGCGTCGGCCAGGGCATAGTCGCCGCGGTTGAAGGCCTCAAGGTCAAAGTGCTCCTCGACCGGCTCGGCAGCCCAGACGCGCAGCTTGTTGACGGTCTCGCCGGCATAGCCCACCACGGGGATGTCATAGGGGACGGCCAGGATGTCCTGCGTGTCCACCGTGCGGTAGAACGTGCGGCCGTTCTCCTCAAAGCCCTCAACATGGCCACCAAACTTGATGGTCACGGCCTTGTCCTGACGGCGAACCTCCCAGGGATAGCCGTGGGTGAGCCACTCGTCGGTGGCCTCGACCTGGCTGCCGTTGACGATCTCCTGCTTAAACAGGCCGTAGCGGTAGCGCATGCCGTTGCCGTAGCCGGCGATGCCCTCGGCTGCCATGGAATCTAGGAAGCATGCTGCCAGACGGCCCAGACCGCCGTTGCCCAGAGCCGGATCGGGCTCCTGGTTCTCGATGACGGACAGGTCGAAGCCCATGTCGTCGAGCGCCTCGGCGACCATGTCGCGCACGCCAAAGTTGAGCAGGTAGTTGTCGAGCAGGCGGCCGATCAAAAACTCGATCGAGAAGTAGTACACGCGCTTTTTGCCCTCGGCGGTGGCGCGGGCGTCGCTCTTGGTGGCAACGGTGCGGGCCTTCTCGGCCACGAGCTTGGCCAGGGCGTTGAAGCGGTCGAGGTCGCTGGCGGCCTCGACGCTCTTGCCGCTGATGCTCATGACGGCATCGCGATAGAGCTCGGTAAACTCCTGCTTGTTGTCGAAGATCTTATTCATACGTTCCTTCCCCCGGGGATGTTTCTCCCGGAACGGTTATGACTTGTATCCTACGCCTCGGCGAGGCGGGTAATTACAGCTGTAACGGCTTTGTTACGCTTCCTTGGCAAACGACTTAACGGAAGCAGACTTGGCTTTGGTGGCGGCCTTTTTGGCAGCCGGCTTCTTGGTCGCGGTAGCCTTAGCAGTGGGCTTTGCGGCAGCCTTAGCCTTGGCCTTGGTGGTCGTAGCCTTCGCCTTAGCAGGAGCCTTCTTGGCAGCCGCAGGCTTGAGCTTCACCGAGGACGCCCGCTTGCGCGTCGCCTTCTTGGGCTCCTCGACCACAGGCGGCTTATAGCTGCTGGGGCCGCGGCGCTTAAGCACCACACCTGCCAGACCGGGAACCTTGATCTCGATGGAGTCCATTTGCCCGTTCCAGGAATAGGGCTCACTCTGTCTCTTATACACATCTCCGAGCCCACGAGACATGCGCAGATCTCGT
>UQPL01000099.1:0-7214 GCA_900542895.1 uncultured Collinsella sp.
GTCGGCAGCGTCAGATGTGTATAAGAGACAGGTCCTGGCTCACGACGGAGGCGCCACTGGCGCCTCCTGTTCGTGCGGAACTCATATCGAGCAAAGGTCCGGGGCCTCGCTACGGGGCGGCCAAGTTGACTTAGCTGAGATGCAGCATGCGGTCTGCTCGCTCCTCGAAGTTCTTAGCGGAAATGAGTTGACTTGCAGCAACGCTTTGCTTGCGATGACGGTTGAGCTGCAATGAAGTATTTATTGGACCTCGAACCCTATACTCGATGTTCGCTTCGTTCATTGAGCTACCCTTTGCATGAGGCCGGGACATATCGTCCCGCCCGCAGTTTCGCAGGCCGAAGGCCGAGAATGTTTGAGGACGGGATGATATGTCCCGGCCTCCCGGGAGAGTTACCTATGAACTACGCGAACATTAAGTATTTCGACATTGCTGATGGAGAAGGCGTTCGTACTTCTCTGTTTGTGAGCGGGTGCCGTCGTGGGTGCAAGAATTGTTTTAACTCTGTCGCGTGGGACTTTGCCGCTGGCGAGCCGTTCGATAGCGCCGTCGAGGACAAAATTATCGAGAGTCTCGATCATCCCTTTATCGATGGTCTGACGATTTTGGGCGGCGAGCCTATGGAACCTGAGAATCAAGCGGGGCTTGTCGACTTTATCGAACGCGTGCGTGCGGCCTATCCATCGGGGTCGGGCAAGACCATTTGGTGCTTTACCGGCGATGTGCTCGAGGAGCTTATGCCGGGCGGTTGCCACCATACCGAGGTCACGGACCGTATCCTTACCTGCCTCGATATGTTGGTGGACGGTCCGTTCGTTCAGGATTTGTACGATATCTCGTTGCGCTTCAGAGGCTCGAGCAATCAGCGCGTGATCGATATGAACGCTACGCGCGCCCGTGCTGAGCGCGAGGGCGTTGCGCTTTGTGATGCGGTTGAACTTTGGCGTGATGATCCGGTCTATTCGACCCATACTATGTAGCTTGTGGCCGATGCCGGAGGGCGTGGTACCATAGCGCGAACGCAAAATCGGAAAAGTGAGGCCCAGATGGTCGATCAGGAAAAAGTCGAGGCCGCCATTAAGCTGTTGCTTGAGGGCATAGGCGAGGACCCAACTCGGGAGGGCCTGCTGGAGACCCCGGCGCGCGTTGCCCGTATGTATGGCGAAATCGCCGGCGGTATGGACCAGAGTGCCGAGGAGCACCTGTCCAAAACCTTTGCCGTCGCTTCGAACGATTTGGTTATCGAGCGCGACATCACGTTCTACTCGCTGTGCGAACATCATCTGCTGCCGTTTTATGGCAAGGCTACCATTGGCTATATCCCCAACGGCCGTGTCGCAGGGCTCTCTAAGCTTGCTCGCACGGTTGAGGTTTATGCCCGCCGTCTGCAGCTGCAGGAGCAGCTGTGTGCGCAGGTTGCCGACGCCCTCATGGATTATCTCGCTCCCCAGGGAGCGATTGTGCTCATGGAAGCTGAGCATATGTGCATGACCATGCGCGGCGTGCAAAAGCCCGGCACCAAGACCGTGACGCTCGCTCGCCGCGGCGTCTTTGAGACCGACCCCGCGCTCGAAGAGCGTTTCTTTAGGATGCTGGGACGCTAACTATGAGAGTCGTCAACGACTTTACATCGAATACTGACGAGGGAACGCCGCGTCGCGGTTTTATGGCTTCGGGCCTGGCGCCTTTTGGCGTCATGCCTCGTATCGATTACATCTGTGCCAACGGCCTGTTCCGGCGCCACCTGGGCAACATTGCTCAGTTGGAATCGGGGCGCATCTTCTGCCGCCACGGCATTGACCATCTTCTCGATGTCGCTCGCATTATGTGGATCAAGAATCTTGAGGAACAGCTCGAATTTGACCGCGAGGTCATCTACGCCACGGCACTTCTTCACGATATCGGCAAAGATGAACAGTATGAATCGGGTATATCCCATGATGTTGCAAGCGAACGCGTCGCTGATGCGATTCTCGGCGGCATGCCCGATGATGTGGCGTTTGATCCGGCCGATGCCGCAGCCATTAAGACGGCCATTCTGGGCCATCGAAAGCTGCGCGTGAACAGCCAACCGCTTGAGCGTCTGCTCTATGCAGCCGACAAAGCGTCACGCGCCTGCTTTGCATGCCCCGCGCGCAATGCTTGCAACTGGAGCGATGATAAAAAGAACCTGTCGATTCGCGTGTAGTTAGTTTGCGCGGTCGGGGTTCTAAACGAAGGAGACGATCGCGATGAGCAACAAGAAACTGCCCGAGAATGCAACCAAGACTGAAGGCGCCGAGCTCGCCCGCCGTGGAAGGGGCGAAATATCCACCGCAACGGCGGTGCCCCACGTGAACTATGACGATCTGCGCCATGCCGACCGCATCACTGTTGAAGGTCTTGAGGTTTTTGCTAACCACGGCGTGTATCCCGAAGAGAACGCGCTGGGCCAGAAGTTTATCGTGTCCTTGGTACTCTATGCCGACCTGCGTGCAGCGGGGGAGCACGATAACCTGGACGCCTCGATTGACTACGGCTCGGTGTGCCACGATGTCGATGGCTATCTGCGCGAGCATACGTTTAAGCTCATCGAGGCGGCAGCTGAAGGTACGGCCCAGATGCTGCTACGTCGTTACCCCCTGCTGCTTGGCGTGCGCGTTAAGCTCGATAAGCCTTGGGCGCCCGTCGGTCTTCCCCTGGCAAGCTGCGGTGTCGAGATCGAGCGCGTGCGCTAACCGGTTCTAATACGTCTCTATGGGTGGCTGCTTGAGCCGCTGCGACAGCGCTCTATTGTTGGGGCAGTACGTGTCGAGCAGGACGTGGAACCGCTGATTGTGGCTTGGCTCGAGCAAGTGGACGAGCTCGTGGGCGACAACCATGTCGAGGCATTCGACGGGATAGGCAGCAAGTTCTCGTGCGATGCGAACGGCGCCGGATTTGGGCGTGCATGAGCCCCAACGCGTTTTCATGCTGCGTACGGAAACGCGGGAAACGGCGACACCCATTGCGATTTCGTATGCGTGCACCATATCGCGTAGCGCCGATGTGACCTCGGACGTATAGAGCTGGTCGATATGGACTTGGAGCTCGTTGGACGTTAGGCCGTCGAGGATTGCGCACCGCTTGGCCTGTGGGCCTTCGTCCGATTTATCGGTACCCATAAAACTTGCGAAGGTGGCCTGTTTGGGTCGCGGTGCGGGTGATGCAAAGTTGTGATCGAGCGCATCCTGTACCGTGATGGGCTTGCCCCAAAGTGCAATGATGGACGAGGGACTGAGCGGCTCTCGCGCCGTTGCCTGACGTTGCTCGCGCTGGGCAAGTCGGCTGATAATCCAGGCGCTGTTGCGCTTCACAAACGCTTCGATACGCTCGCGGCTGGCGCCGAGCGGTGCGCTGGCGTGGACCTCACCGCTCGATGTGACGCGTAGGTTAAAGTTCTTGACGCGCTTTTTGGTAACGACGACGGGGATGGATGTGCCATCCGGTCGGGATACGGAAATCGTAAACTGCTGCGTCAAAAGCGGTCCTTCAGATTGGGAGCGGGCCGGTATGTCGACCGTTCGGCATGCCGGCCCGCTCAGGGGATGTGAAATTAATAACGCTCGAAGAAGGCAAGGGCATTATCGCTGCAGAGTTTCTGCATCACGGTCTTGCCAAAATGCTTGGAAAGCATGTTCTGGAACTCGGGCATCTTGCTGGCATCGGAGAGGAAAGCGGGCACCGTGGCACCGTCCCAGTCGCCGCCGAGCGCGATGACGTCCTCGCCGCCCAGGTCGAGCCAGTGCTCGATATGTGCCGCCAGCTGCTCGAAGGTGACGTCTGCGGCGGTCTTGTCGGTTGCGTCGTTGGAAAGGAACTCGCTGCAGTAGTTGAGGCCGACGATACCGCCCATGTCGCGAATGGTGCGGAACTGGTCGTTGGTGAGGTTGCGCTTGACGCCGCAAACCGCACGGGAGTTGGAGTGACTGGCGACGAAGGGGCGCGTGGCGTGGGCGACAACCTCGTCAAAGCACTCATCGTTGAGGTGGGAGACGTCAAGCACCATGCCGGCGTGCTCCATCTGCGTAAGCGCCTCGATGCCGGCGGCGGTGAGGCCGGCGTGGGTGTCGTGGCCGCTCGCGAGCGGTCCCTGCGCGTTCCAGCTGAGTGACGACATAAGCACACCCAGGCTCTTAAGCACCTCGATCAACGCGGGGTCCTCGGCAAAGAACGTGGCGTTTTCGATGGTGTGGATGCAGGCGACCTTGCCGTCTTTGAGCGCAGGGCGAATGTCAGCGGCGCTGCGTACGTTGACCATGCGGTCGTGGTTGAGCATTGCCTGGCCGCTCATGTGCGCCATGATCTGCGCCTGGAAGCGCGCGGCGTGGGCGGTGGGAATCTCATCGGGGACAAACGTGGCGAAGCACTGTGCCCACGGCGTGTTGCCGATCTTTGCGAGCGAGATGGCGCAGGCGTTGCCCTCGATGAGGTCGAAATCTTGCGGATGCGTTTCGTCGCCGGGGAAATAACCGTCGGTGCCGGCGGTAAAGCGCAGGTCGAGATCGAGCGTGGCCCAGCCGATGCGGTCGGCGGTGTCGCAGTGCAGGTCAAATACGGGATATGCCATGGTTCCTCCGGTTGCAGCGTTTCTTTGCAAACTGTCTTTGAATTGTATGACTAGGGTATAGTTAGCGCCATATGTTCACGGCGGCCCGCGTTGTGCGCCGCCCTTATCACGGAGGTTACCATGTCCAACCAGGGCAAGAAGGTCAAGACTCATTATCGCGGCACGCTCGACGACGGCACGCAGTTCGATAGCTCCTACGATCGCGGCGAGCCGCTGGAGTTCACCTGCGGCGCCGGTCAGATGATCAAGGGCTTCGACGCCGCTGTTGTCGACATGCAGGTGGGCGAGAAGAAGACCGTGCACATTCCTGCTGCCGATGCCTACGGCGAGCACAATCCCGAGATGGTTTTGACCTTCCCGGCCGAACAGGTTCCCAACATCGAGCAGATTGAGAAGGGCATGAAGCTTTTCCTGTCCACGCCGAGCGGTATGCCCGTCCCCGCCGTGGTCATCGACGTAACGCCCGAGGCCGTGACGCTCGACGCCAACCACGAGCTGGCCGGCAAGGACCTCAACTTTGATATCGAGCTCGTCGAGGTCGAGGACTAGGCTATGCCTGTGAATCTGGTTTCGACAGCGTGTCTCGGAAATCTCAACGACCCGTCCTATGAGCTTTTGCTTCGCCGGGAGCTGGGCGGTGTCTTTGGGGTCGATGAGCTACTACTCGATTGGGACCAGGCTGATGTGTGCGCGTTTGTGGGCGTGACGGAGCTGGGGCGTACGGTCGATGTTCGGCTGGATACTGCCGACGGCAGCCGTCTTGCCGACGGCGACGTGCTCGCCATCGACCGTTCGGGCATGGTGCCCGTGGCGGTTGTCGTGCGCCTGCGCAGCGCCGAGGTTTATTTGGTCGAAGTTGACCGCATGGACCCGATTGCGCTCGCGCATGCGTGCTGGGAGATCGGCAACATGCATGCGCCGCTCTTCCGGGGTGACTCGGATGACCATACCGTGCGCATGTATACGCCGGTGCAGCCTGTTTTGGGCCGCATGCTCCGGGGTGTCGAGGGTGTTCGGCTCTCGGTGGTTACCCGTGAACTCGATACGGACCGGCGCTTTGCGTCGAGTGCGGCGGAGGTCGTCGTTAGCATGGCTCCCGACTTTACCATCGTAAAGAAGGCGCGCGGTTAACGTGCGTATGAGTAAGACGGACTTTGAGAGGCAACTATTCAAAGTCCGTCTTACTGTTGATGAGGTGCTTTGGGGGAAAGCATATGGGTCTTGAGGGAATCAAGCTGATTGCATGCGATTTGGACGGCACGTTGCTGCATCCGGGGGAGCGCGAGCCGCGTTCCGAGGCCTTTGAGCTTATCGATGAGCTACATCGTCGCGGTATCGTGTTTATGCCGGCGAGCGGCCGTCAATATGCGAGCTTGCGCTACCTGTTTGCCCCGGTGGCCGATGAGCTCGCCTATGTATGCGAAAACGGAGCCCTGGTGATGAGCGAGGGGCGTGCCGTCGTCAAGCGTTCCATGGAGCGTAGCCTTGCTATGGATATCGCGAATGCCGTGGTTGCGTATCCCCATGCCGACGTGACCCTTTCGTGTGAGGGGCACCTCTACACCATGAGCGGCAACGATGCGTTCGTCGACCATTTGCGCTATGAGGTCCACTGCGATGTGGCGGTGGTCGACCGTCCTGAGGACATCGACGAGGACGTCATTAAGATTGCCTTCCAGACGCCCGAGGTGGATCAGCCGGCGGCCCTGGAGTATTTCGAGCGCCTTTTTAGCGACCGTGTCGACGTGATGACGTCGGGAACCGAATGGACGGACTTTATCGGTTTCGGTTCGGGCAAGGGCTCCGCGCTTGCCGATTACGGTCGTGCCCTGGGTATTTCGCCCGATGAGATGATGGCGTTTGGCGACAATGAGAACGATCGCGACATGCTCAACGTCGTGGGCCATCCCTATCTGATGGAGAGCTGCAACCCCTCTATGCGTGGCATTAACGACCGCGTCCGCTACGTGCGCACGGTCGAAGAAGAACTGCGCCGCCTGCTCGCCGAGTAGGTTTTCGGGACATGCCTAGAAATGTGCTGTTTGCTGTAGCGGATGGGCAAGTAGATTTGCGGGCATGCCACTAAGGGCTACCGGCAGTCGGGGCAGAGACCCTCGAAGATGGTGTAGTGCGACGTGACGTGCCAGCCGATTTGCTCGGACGCCTTGGCGTCGAGCTGGGCATCGAAGGGGAGCGGTACGTCGATGACGCGGCTGCACGAGGTGCAGATGATATGCGCATGCGGCTCGATCGTGCGATCGAAGCGGCTGCCGCCCGGCGTCTTGATGGAGAGGATCTCGCCGGCGTCGGCCAAGAGATTGAGGTTGCGGTAGACCGTACCGCGGCTGATTTTGTCATCCTGCGCGCGCACGACGTTGTAGATTTCGTCGGCGGTGGGATGGTTATAGCTTTGGCGCACGGCGTCAAGAACCAGCTTTCGCTGCCTGGTATTCCTTCTTTGCACCGCCATGCGCCTCGCCTCTTTTCTATTAACGGTCGTAGGTAAATGATACCGTATTTAGCACACAATACTAATAATGAGGACTGAAACCGTCTTCATTGGCAAGTGGGCCTTGATTATCGACTTCATCCGAACACCTCCCACATTCATCCGCACATGTGCGG
>UQPL01000100.1:0-7097 GCA_900542895.1 uncultured Collinsella sp.
CATGACCATCTGCATGGGCGTCTTCGCCAACCGCCCGCTCGCCTGCGCGTCGGGCCTGGGCATCAACGCCATGATCGCGGGCATCGCCACCACCATGTGCGGCGGTGACTGGCACGTGGCCATGAGCGTTATCTTCCTCGAGGGTATCGTCATCTTGCTGCTCGTCCTTTGCGGCCTGCGCGAGGCCATCATGGATGCCATCCCTGTGGTCCTGCGCCACGCCATCTCGGTTGGCTTGGGTCTGTTCATCGCCATGATCGGCCTGTGCGACGCCGGCATCATCACCGCTGGCGCCGGTACGCTCGTCGGCCTGGGCGACATCGCCTCCCCCACCTTTATCGTCGGCATCATCTCCATCGTCGTGACGGTTGCCCTGGCTTCCCGCAACGTGCCGGGCTCGCTGCTCATCGGCATCATCGTCGCCGTTATCGCCGGTATCCCGCTGGGCGTCACCCATGCGCCCGAGGGCCTTATCGCCCCGCTCAACTTCTCGACCTTTGGCGCCCCGTTTGCCAGCACCGCCGATGGCAACATGGCCATCGTGAAGGTTCTGACCGACCCGATGCTGCTCGTCGTTGCCTTCTCGCTGCTCATGAGTGACTTCTTCGACACCATGGGCACCGCGATGGCCGTCGCCAAGCAGGGCGAGTTCTTGACCGAGGACGGCAATGTCGAGGACATCCGTCCCATCCTGGTCGTCGACTCCGTGGCCGCTGCTGCCGGTGGCTTTATGGGCGTCTCCTCCATCACCACCTTCGTCGAGTCCACTTCCGGCGCCGCCGACGGTGGCCGCACGGGCCTCACCTCCGTCACCACCGGCGTGCTGTTCATTCTCGCCGCGTTCTTCTCCCCCATCGTCACCATCGTTTCCAGCGCCGCCACCTGCGGTGCTCTGGTCTACGTCGGCTACCTCATGATGAGCGAGGCCTCCGAGATCGACTGGTCCGACGTGTCGCAGGGTTTCCCGGCGTTCATGATTATTGCCGGCGTGCCCTTCACCTACTCCATCTCTGCCGGCATTGGTCTGGGCTTTATCGCCTACGTGATCGTCGCGCTCTTTAAGGGCGAGGCCTCCAAGATCAAGCCGCTCATGTGGATCGCAGCCCTCGCCTTCCTCGTCTACTTCTTTGTAGCGTAACGGCAAAGCTGCCAAAGCAGAACACCAAAGCGCGGAGTCGCATCGAGCGGCTCCGCGCTTTTCTTTTAAAGCCAGGCAACGCACGGACGCGCGATGTATTGGTTACCGATTTTTGGACATTTTGCCCTCAAAACGGCACTACCGCCGGCTACATCCTGCAGATATGCTGGGCGTAATCGCATAGGCCCTATGAGGATGGGAGTAACCATGGCCGCCTTGTTCACGACCCCCAAGCGCAATGACAAAACCTCTGGAGCCCATTTTGTCGAGCCCGACGTGCGCCGTCGCACGCTGCTCGCACGCGGCAGCTGGCGCCGCGTGACACGTCGCATCGTTGTAGGCGCCGTATGCGCGCTTACGGTGAGCTCGCTGCTCATGCCGAGCGTCTCGCTCGCGGCCGAGTGGGTGGACGTCGGCGGCACCCAGTACAACGCCGGCACCGCGGCAGGCGACGAGGCCGGCACCTGGAGCTGGGACGGCGCCGACGATATGAAGCTCAACGGCTATGACGGCGGTGCGATCGAGGCCGCTGGCAAGCTCAACATTGCCTACGAGGGCAGGAACACCGTGAAAACCGAGCCCGATTACACCGGAGCCGCCATCAAAGCGCAGGATGGCACTAACCAGAAAGCGGAGTTGAACATAACGAGCTCGAATAGCACGGATGAGCTCAATGTGACCGCCGAGGCCGATGCAATTAAATCCACAGGCGACCTCTCCATTTCTGGCCCAGGCACTGTGAACACCGCAAGCACTACTTCCGACGGAATTGAGGCAAAAGGCGACCTCTCTATCACGGGCTCGGGCACCGTGAATGCAACGGGCGGTACCGAAGGCATCCAATCCAAGGGCAAGACCACCATCGATTCCTCTGGCACAGTGATCGCTAAAGGAGGCGAAGGCTACGGCATCGCCGCGGGCAGTGACCTCATCATCAAAGGCGGTGACAAGGTAGAAGCAAGCTCGATAGAAGAAGCGGCGATTTGGGCTAAAGACGACATCAACATCTCGGGCGGCAGCCAGGTCAAGGCAAGCTCCGAGGAAAACTATGCCGTTAAGGCCAAGGGCAGTCTCACGGTCACAAACGCCTCCCTTAACGCACATGGTGTTGGATATGGCGTCTATGCCTATAAGGGCATCACGCTCGACCACGCGACCGTGACGGTCCGCGCAGCCGCAGAACGCGACGACGTCAGCGCCCTCTTCACCGGCGAGGACGACATCGTCATCAAGAACGGCTCAATCGTGGATGCATTCGCAGAGGGCGAATTCTCGACTGCGATTTCCACCAGAAACTACAACCCCAACGAAGCGGGTGGCCACATCTACATTAGTGACTCCGTTGTCAAGGCTATAGCCCGCTATGCTGAGACCGGCGGCGACGGTCCCGACTGCTACAGTGGAGACCAGGATGGCGAGATCACCCCTGAGCGCAGGGGCGTGAACATCGGCATCTATGCTCAGACCACCGAGGGCATTATGCCCGCGACCATCTCCATCGTCCGCAGTAAGGTCACGGCCGAGGGGGACACGGCAGCGATTTTCGCCCTTGCCATGAGCGCGGACGGCAAGGCGATCGGCACCATCGAAATCGAAGGCGCCAGCATCCTGACGCCTGAAGGCGGCAAAGTCATTGACTATCGCCACAAAGAAGAGCTCAGTGACGGCATCATGTACGAGGCAGGCCAAACCATCGGCACGGGCGACGCCGTGATTGATTCCCCCTACGACGATGTCATCGCCAAGAAAGCCGTCATCGCACCGTCCGAGGAGACCAAGCCCGAGGATTCCAAACCTGATTCCAAGCCTGAGGGCACGAAGACGGCCAAGACCGTTGCGGTTGCAGCCACGGGAGCCAAGACCACCGGCAAGCTCGCGGCAACCGGCGACGCCTCGAGCGCAGCCATCGTGGCAGCCTCCCTTGCGGGAACAGCCGCCATCGCCGCAGGCGCCGTGCTGAGCCGCAAGCGCTCGTAAACACTTTTTCGCACGGGACGGGCGGATCGCGGCCCTTGCCTTCCTCGTCTACTTCTTCGTAGCGTAAGGGCAAGGCTGCAAAAGCTGAACAATAAAGTGCGGAGTCGCCATGCGGCCCCGCGCTTTTCTTTTAGCGCCGGTCCCTGCGCCGGCGTGCGGCCTATTTCTCCCCCATTTTGGCCATTTTGCCCTCCAAACGGCACTACCGCCGGCAACATCCAGCAGATACGCTGAATCTAGTCGTATAGGCCCTATGAAAACGGGAGCAACCATGGCAGCCTTGTTCACGACCCCCAAACGCAATGACACTACCGCCGGAACCCATGTTGCCGAACCCGACGTTCGCCGTCGCATAGGACTCGCGCACGGCAGCTGGCGCCGCGTGACGCGCCGCATCGTCGCGGGCGCCGTGTGCGCGCTCACGGTGAGCTCGCTGCTCATGCCGAGCGTCTCGCTCGCAGCGGAATGGGTCAAGGTCGGCGGCAACAAGTACAACACCGCGGCGAGCGACGAGGCCGGTACCTGGTCGTGGGACGGCGCCGACGACTTGAAGCTCAACAACTATAACGGCGGCGAGATCCAGGCCGCAGGCAAGCTCAACGTGAATTACTCGGGAACCAACATCGTCACTGCCGAATGGATCGAAAGCATCAACGTTTCTCATGGCACTAACGAGAATGCCGAGCTCAATATCCAAGGCGACGAGGGCGGCACGCTCAGCGTGACATCTACTGAGGACGCTATCCTCTCCACGGGTAATATCAACATCGACGGAGCCGGATCCGTCAACGCCACGAGCACTGGGTTTGATGCCATCAATGCCGGAGGTAATCTCGCTATCAAAGGTTCGGGCAACGTCAACGCCACGGGTGCATCGGATGGCATCAGGGCAAACGGCAATATCACGATTGACGACAGCGGAGCCGTCACCGCCAGGGCTACCAAGGACAGGGGTATTGGAGCCGACAAGAACCTCACCATCAAGGGTGGCGGGACGGTCGAGGCAAGCTCAGCCGATGGTGAGGCCCTTTGGAGCGGCGGCAATATCAACATCTCGGACGGCGGCCAGGTCAAGGCAAGCTCCGAGAAAGACGCTGCCGTCGAGGCCAAGGGCAGCCTCGCAGCCACAAACGCCTCCCTCAACGTAAACGGTGTTGAATATGGCGTCTATGCCCACAAGGGCATCACCCTCGATCATGCAAACGTGACGGTCCGTGCAAGTAAAGGCAGATACGGTGGCGCCAACGCCCTCTTCACCTACCAGGACGACATCGTCGTCAAGAACGGCTCCACCGTGGACGCGTTTGCGGAAGGCGAGGTTTCGGCTGCATTCTCCACCAGAAACGATCGACCCAACGAGAAGGGCGGCCACATCTACATCAGCGACTCCGTTGTCAAGGCCATAGCCCGCTATGTCGAGAACGGCGACGGCCCCATCCCCTACAGCGAAAACCAAGATGGCGAGACGAGGCGCGAACCCCAAGGCGAGAACATCGGCATCATCGCCCAGACCAGCGAGGGCGTCACACCCGCAGTCATCTCGATCATCCGCAGCAAGGTAACGGCCGAAGGAGATACAGCGGCAATCTTTGCCCGTGCCATGAGCGCTGACGGCAAGACAATCGGCACCATCAAGATTGAGAACGCCGCCATCCAGACGCCCGAAGGCGGCAAGGTCATTGACTATCGCAAGCTCCGTGACGGCATCTACGAGGCAGGACAAGCCATCGGCACGGGCGACGCCACGGTCGACTCCCTCTATATCAAAGCAGTCGCCAAAAGTACGACCATCGCACCTCCCGAGGTAGCCAAGCCGGAAGACCCCAAGCCCGACGAGACCAAGCCCGCAGAAAGCAAGCCCGCGGAGTCCAAGCAGAACCCCAAGCCTGAGGGCTCAAAGCCGACCAAGGCCGTTGCGGCTTCAACCACGAAAGCCAAGACTACCGGCGTGCTCGCGGCAACCGGCGACACCTCGGGTGCGGCCATCGTGGCATCCGTCCTTGCGGGAACAGCCGCTATCGCCGCAGGCACCATGGCGAGCCGTAAGCGTTCTTAGACGCCTCTGCGCACATGGCAGCTCCCGCGAAGGCCCCGAGCCCCAGCACCGTTTAACAACGCCACCGCCGAGCTCCCCTCCGGCGGTGGCGTTTTCCATATGCGTCCGCAGGGGATGCACGAGATTGTCTTTGGTCTAGCCCAACCGGCATACGCTGGCGTGCGACAATTGGGGCTGCCGATATCACAACACTGAGAGAAGCCCGTCATGGAAGCGCATCAAAAGCAGATAACCGTTTATTCGAATCATACGGAAAGCGCGCCTGTCATCTACCTTCCTGTGGTCGTGAGCGACGGCAGCGAGGTTTATAAGTGTTGCCGAGAGCTCGACTGTCCGCCATTCGCCCTCGTCACCATTGGCGGGCTCGATTGGAATCGCGAGCTGAGCCCCTGGGCATGCGACGGGACCGTACGCGATGCCGAACCTTTCGGCGGCCAAGCTGCCGATTTTCTTGATGAGCTGCTGAATCAGATAATCCCCCAGGTCGAGTCGTCGCTTCCTCAGCCGCCCACCTGGCGCGGCATTGCCGGTTACTCGCTCGCGGGCCTCTTCGCACTCTGGTCCCTCTGGCAAACCGACGCCTTTGACCGCGCCGCGAGCGCATCGGGGTCGCTATGGTTTCCCGACTTTGTCGACCGTGCCAGCACGGCCCCTTTTGCCGGCAGCCCGCAAGCCGTCTACCTGTCACTCGGCAAAAAGGAAACCAAGACGCCCAACCGCATGATGCGGCATGTACTCGACGACACACGCGCGATGGAAGCGTTGCTCGTCGAGCGCGGCATTCCAACAACGCTGGAGCTCAACCCCGGCAATCACTTTGCCCAAACCGACTTACGCATGGCCCGCGGCATCCACTGGATACTGACACATTAAAAATGGTGCCCACACGCATATACGCATGGGCACCATATCTTGTTTTAGCTGAACGCAGCTGCTACTCAGCAGCCTCCTCAAGCTCGGAGACATCAAACTCAAAGTCGTTACCCGGCAGGATGGCGTTGAGCACAATGCCCACCAGTGAGCCCACGGCAATGCCGGACAACGAAATGGTCACGCCGCCCAGCTCCAGCACGATGGCACTGGCGGTGCTGTAAGCAATGCCGAGCGAAAGCACGAGCACCAGAGCCGCCACCAGCACATTGCGGTTGTTCTGGAAATCGACCTGGTTCTCAATGAGGTTGCGCACGCCTACGGCACTGATCATGCCGTAGAGTACGAGCGACACGCCGCCGATAACGCATGGCGGCATGGCCGCAATGACAGCCGCGAACTTGGGGCAGAACGAAAGCACGATGGCGCAGCACGCGGCAATGCGAATCACGCGCGGGTCGAACACGCGCGTCAGGGCGAGCACGCCGGTGTTCTCGCCATACGTGGTGTTGGCCGGAGCGCCAAAGAGCGAAGCCAGAATCGTGGCGAGACCGTCGCCGAGCAGCGTGCGATGCAGGCCGGGGTCGGCGATAAAGTTGCGCTCGCAGGTGGAGCCAATAGCGGAGATATCACCGATATGCTCGATCATGGTTGCAAAGGCCAACGGCATGATGGTGATGATGGCCGTCGTGGCAAGACCGCTATCGAACTGCGGGCCAAAGAGCGCAAACACGGTGTTGTCCCACACGATGGGAAGACCGGCCCAGGGAGCTGCTGCAACGCCCGAAAAATCAACTTCGCCGAGCACGGCGGCAACGGCGTAGCTCACCACAACGCCCAGCAGAATCGGCACGATCTTAACCATGCCACGGCCCCAGATGTTGCAGATGACGATCACGGCCACAGCGATAACGGCAACAAGCCAATTGGTCTGGCAGTTGGCGATGGCAGAGCTTACCAAGATCAGACCAATCGAGATAACGATGGGACCGGTCACCACCTCTCGCACGCGCCGTCACCTGCGAACGTTACCGCTATTGCCAAACGCGCTCGGCA
>UQPL01000101.1:0-7077 GCA_900542895.1 uncultured Collinsella sp.
TAGCAATGCGCTCCTTGAAGTCGTTTTTGGCGCGTCGATTGGTAAACATGGCCTTGGCCTGGGCATCGATGGTGATTTCCTCGCTAGCGTCGATGGGGCATACGCCCATGGACGGCCAAAAGCCTACGCCGTCGTCGTGCTTGGCTACAGCCTCGCGCACGCGCGCATAGACTCGGTGAACGAAATCGTGCTCAAAGGGTATGAGCAGACAAAAGTCGTCTTGTCCCCAGTATCCCGCGACATCCATGTCGGCGTTCTCGATATCCTTGAGCACCGTGCCCACATCGGCAAGCATACGGTCGCCTTCGGTCTGTCCATACCATTCGTTAAATAGGCGCATGTGGCCCATGTCGACGGTGGCGATACACCAAGCGCCGTCGCGCCTTGCCTTGATGAAGGCATTGGCACGGCGCATAAACTCGCTGGGGCGGTAGAGGCCTGTGAGCATATCGAGGTGCTCGGCGACGGCGCCTTTGCGTTCCATCTCGGGTATGGGCAGACTGTCGTTGGGAACAAGTCCGCCGGCCGTGCGAAGGCGACGGTCGAGTTCGCCTAAAACGGCGGTCGCTTGATGGGTTAAGTGCTCGTAAAAGGCCGGGACGACAAGGCAGACGGGAGTAATGGTGTCGCCTGCGATTCGAACAGGAGCGAAAACGGCCTCTTTAAGGTGGCGGGTCAGTTGCTCGAATGCCTCGTGGTCTAGGTCGTTGCTGAGCACGACGAACTGGACGCTTCGTGAACGGTAGACCCGGCTCCTGCCGCGGGTGATCGACAGCATGCGGCCAGCGTATTCGGCAAGCATGTTGTCGACAGCCTCGGCCCCGTAGAGCTCGTTGAGCTTTGTCGTGCCACGAACGCGCACCGCTATAAGCCCTGTCTCGCAACGATCGCGGCGGCAGGCGTCGATGGCGTTGGCCAGCATGCGCTGCGTTCCGAGGCCTGTGGCGGCGTCGACGGTTTCGGCAAGTGAGTGGTTGACGAGCTCGCCGACATAGAGCGAGGGGACATTTCCGTCGCCGTCGATACGAAACCCGCGAGCACGGCAAAGGACGTAGTCGCCGACGGCGTTGCGCACACGATACTGCATGACGCGACGGTGCTTGGTGCCGTTGTAGACTTGGTCGATGTCGTTGATGCAGGCCTCAAGGTCATCGGGATGCACGCGCGTTTTCCAGTAATCGCGACAGTTGTCTATGTGCTCCGAGGGAAGGCCAAGATCGCGCAAGGCACCTTGTGACCAAAGGGTGCGATGTTTGTCCAAGTTCTCGATAAAGAAATAACGGCCCTCGTTGAGCATCGAAAAGGCGTCAAAAATACGATCGCTTATTTCGAAGTCGTCGGCGTGGACTTGCGTGATATTGCGTCGATCGAGGTGCATGGCATGACGTAGCTTGTAGTCGTACATGCGATGGTCGGCATCGAGTGTCATGCGATTGGGGGCCTCGCCCAGGGCGGGGTCGGCATGTGACACTCCGTAGCTAAACGAGCGGGGCATCTCGGAATCGTTGTTTTTGAGCAGAACCGTTCGGCAGTGTTTCAGACGTTCGGCGAGGTCGTCCTCGGTTGTAATCGTAGATAGGATGGCAAACTCGTCGCCGCCTATGCGAAACGCCGCTTCGCCCACCTTCATATACAGCTTAAGATAGAGACTTACCTGCAAGATATAGCGGTTGCCCTCGTCATGCCCAAAGACGTCGTTGCAGTGCTTGAGATTGTCGATATCGATGAACGCCATGGTAACGGGGGCGTCCTGCTCCCAGAGCTCCTCGAGGGAACGGGCAAAGCCGCCACGGTTGCCAAGCCCGGTAAGCTGGTCGGTAAAGGCAGTCCTGATCAGATCGTCTTGACGTTCGAGAAGGTCGCGGACGGTCTTTTCGAGCGTTTCGGTGTAATTGCTGACAGTTTCCATGTTCTAAGCGACTTTCTGAGGTCGGGGCGGATTGCGTCGGGCGAGCTCGTTGTGTACACGCGTCGTTGCTCAGCGCTTTGCATGTATCCAGGCCCCCGCCTTGCCGCGTTGTTGAGTTAATTTGTCGGCTAATGTTCGCTGTTGATAACAGCTGAGTAGTGTAAACAATAGTGCACAATTATATATGGGTGCACATGCTGTGGGCGGCTATTATTCGACAAGCGGTAGCGCGACGATGCGATGTTCGATAAAAATGCGACTGGGACGATATATGTTGACGGGTATACTTGTCCCGTTTTAAAACGCAGGAACGGAGATGGTCGCATGGCACAGTCAAATATGACGCGCACGGTGGGGCTGGCGCTCGAGGGAGGCGGCTACCGCGGTATGTATACGGCGGGCGTGCTCGACGTTTGGATGGAGCACGGTTTGACCTGCGACCATATGGTGGGCGTCTCGGCGGGCGCGGCGTTTGGTTACAACTTTAAATCGCACCAGATCGGCCGCGCCATTCGCTACAACAAGGCCTATTGTGCCGACAAGCGCTACGCAAGCGTGACCAGCTGGCTGCGAACCGGCGATATGTTCAATGCCGACTTTGCTTATCACGAGGTGCCTATCGAGCGCGATCCCATCGACTTGGAGGCGTATCGCGCCTGCCCCATGCGATTTACGTGCGTGTGTACCGATATCGAGACGGGCAAGGCCGTCTATCACGACCTGCCCTATGGCGATGAGCGCGATATCGAGTGGATCCGGGCGTCGTCGGCAATTCCCGTGGCGACGCGTCCCGTTGCTATTGACGGGCATAAATATCTGGATGGTGGCGTGGCCGATTCTATTCCCAGCGCATGGCTGTTTGCGCAGGGGTATGACCGCAATATCGTGGTACTTACGCAGCCGGCGGGCTTTGCGAAGCAGCCCAACAGCGTGATGCCCATGCTGCGGCGTGTGTTCCGTCACTATCCGGAGTTTGTCGCAGCGCTTGAGCATCGGCATGAGGTCTACAATGCCACGCTCGATGACCTGGCACGTCGCGAGGCTGCCGGCGAGATCTTTGTGGTGCGGCCGAGCGAATCGGTGAAGGTGCCGTCGCTGTGTCGCGAGCCCGATGAACTTGAGCGCATCTACCAGATTGGTCGCCGCGATGCGGAGGCGACTTTGCCCGCGCTGGAGGCCTACCTAGCGGGGTAGGGGTTGCATACGGAAAGCGCATCCCGGAATGGAGGCCCAAACTGGGATGCGCTTTCCATTGCTGAAGTTATGGGGCTGCGGAGCAACTGCTCGGCTTAGACTTACGCCTGCTGCCAGGTGTCGACGAGCTCCTTGGCGGCGGCGTAGGGGTCATCGGCGCTGCAGACGGCGCTCACCACAAAGAAGCCATCGACGCCGGTGGCCTTGAGCTGTGGCAGGTCGGCCGTCTTGACGCCGCCGCCCACCACGATGGGCACGGGGCTTGCCGCGTGGAGGGCTGCCAGGTCCTCAAAGCTCTTGGTGATGATAGAGCCATCGGCCGCGCGTCCGCAGTCGCGCTTGGTCTCGGTCTCGTGGAGTGGGCCGATGCCCAGGTAGTCGACTAGGCTCATGTCGGCGGTCTTGACGTACTCGAGCATCTCCTCGCAACGGGCGGAAAGGCCCACGATGGCATCGGGGCCCAGCAGCTTGCGACAGACCTCGACGGGAATGTCGCTCTGACCCACGTGCACGCCGTCGACAGCAATGCCCTGCTCGCGCGCGGCGAGTACGCAGTCCAGGCGGTCGTCAATCAGCAAAGCGACCTGACCGGTCTTGCCAGCCTGTGCGATTGCCTGCGCGGCGTCGCCGGTCAGTGCGATGATCTCGCGGGCGCTTGCCACCTTGGAGCGCACCTGGATGCAGGTAAAGCCGGCGTCGAGTGCCTGGGCCACCATATCGCCCACGGGGCGCCCGAGCGTGTTTTCGGGGCCGAGTACCAGATAGGCCGAGATATCAAGGTTGTCGCGGATGCTCATCGTGCTTCCTCCTGCTTCTTGATCTGTGCTTCCATGCGCTCGAGTTTGCCGGTCATGGTGTCGGTAAATCCGGGTCGAATATCGGCTTTGAGCACGACTTCGGTGCGGATTCCCTTGCTCGCCAACACAAAGGTTGCGTCGCGCACGACCTGCATGACCTCGTCCCAGTCGCCCTCGATTTCGGTGAACATCGAGGTGGTGCGGTTGGGAAGGCCGCTCTCGCGAATGACACGCACGACCTCGGCGACCTCAGCGGACAGCTCATCGCCGGTGCCGCACGGGGCGATGGCCACGGCGACGAGTGTGTTCATTCCGGCAGCAGTTGCGGGCTCGGACATGGCCTATGCCTCCTCGAGCTCGAGTTGGTTATCAGCGATATCTTGGGCGGTCGCGCGGTAGAGCTCATCGATAAAGGCGACCTTAAAGCTTGCCGGGGCATCGGCGACAGCGGCGGCACGCGTGCCGGCAACGTTGTAGACCGCGGTGCCGCAGATGGCTGCCGTAAACGGGTCGGTGGCACAGGCGTACACGGCCAGCACGCCGCCCTGCGAGCAACCGCAGCCGGTAATCTTGGACATGAGCGGGCTGCCGCCGTGGGACTTGGCCACGGTCGTGCCGTCGGTAATCAGGTCGACTTCGCCCGAGACCACAACGGCGCCGCCGGTGTAGCGGGCGAGCGCCACGGCGGCATCGCGGGCGGCGTCTACCGTGTCGGTGGTATCGACACCGCGCACGCGGCTCAGATCGGCCGCCTCGCCCTCAAGACCCCACAGGCCGGCGAGCGCGATGATCTCGGAGGCGTTGCCGCGCACGATGGCGGGCTTGTACAGCTTGAGCTCGTTTACCAACTGGGTGCGCAGGCTACCGATGCCCAGGCCCACCGGATCGAGCACCCAGGGCTTGCCGGCGTCGTGTGCCGCCTTGGCCGCGCGGGGAATCGTCTGCTCGTAGATGGGGAAGAGCGTGCCCATATTGAGATAGATGGCGCCGCCGCCGGCAACGAGCGCCTCTCCCTCGTCGGGAAGATAGACCATGGCGGCCGATCCACCCACAGCGAGCTGCGCGTTGGCGACAAAGTCGATCGTCACCGTGTTGGTGATGGAGCCGGCCATCGGATTGGTGGTGCGAATCTCCTCCACGGCCTTGACCACATTTTGCTTAAGCTGTTCCGAATCAATCACTGCACATGCCTCCTTGGCATAGAAAAGGGGCGCTGTGCATAGACAGCGCCCCTGTAAAGGCGGCATGCTCCCTACGCCAGCATTAACTGACAGGTTCAAAGGATTGGGCCCCATGCCCTCTCAGCCTTGTGGTTTGCACCGCCGGCACTCCCGCATCGAATCTGTTGTTCCCTATACTAGCGCACCCGCCAATAAGGAACAGGTTTATTTTGGTAGGCGGCAACTGGGGCATTGCATTTTCCCAGATAAACCCTGCCATAATAAACCTGTCCCTTATTGGCAGGTCGTTACAATGGTTACGGTGAAAACGACTGGGGGACTCTATGATCAAACTTGCGCTGACCGATATGGACGATACGCTGATTCCGGCCGGGCATGACGGCGCCAGCGACTACGCCATCGAGGGTATTCATGCCATGCAGGCGGCGGGTCTGCACTTTGGCCCGGTTTCGGGTCGTCAGCCGTCCGCGATGGGCTGGATGTTCAAAAATCGTTCTGAGTGCTTTTCGACCGGTGCGTTCTGCAACGGCCAGGTCATGTTTGTGGACGGTCGGGTGGTCGCTTCGCGCGCGACCGACAACGCCGCCCTTATGCGCTTGGCTGACTACTTGGAGCAAGAGACCGACGATACCTATCTAAAGGTCTACAGCCTGGGTGACGACTTTTGGGATAACGATGCCTATTGCGTGACGAGCGACCCCGAGCGCGTGCGCCGCGCCATGGAGTCGGGCGGCAACGCGTGGCTCAAGGGCGAAGAGGCCCCGTGCCGTCCTGTTGTCGATGATGCCCCGGTATACAAGGCGAATATCTGGAGCGCCCGCTCGCGCGAAGAGCTCGCTGAGCTACGCGAGCGCATTGCCGCCGAGGTGCCGGAGCTCTCGCTTGTGTTTCCCAACAACCGTGTGCGCCTGCTTGACATCCTTCCGGCTGGTTGGGACAAGGGCTGCGCTGCGCTGGAGCTGGCGCGTGCTTTGGGTTTGACGCCTGATGAGGTGGCCGTATTTGGCGATTCCGATAACGATCTGCCCATGATCGATGCCGTTCCCAACTCCGTTGCGGTCGCCAATGCCAACGAGGCCGTCACGGCTGCCGCACGCTGGCATATCGGCGCCGCAGCAGACGATGCAGTTGCCGGGGCCCTGCATCAGATTGCCGCCTGTGCCGCGACGGGGGAGATGCCGCCGTTTATGCGTCAGATGGATGCGACGGGTTTCGACGTCACGAACGTCTAGGGAGAAAGCTATGAAGCTTCAGCAGCTCAGGTATGTCGTCAAAGTTGCCGAATGCGGCAGCATCACCGAGGCCTCGCGCCGGCTCTTTGTGTCGCAGCCTTCGATTACCGCATCGATTCGCGATCTCGAAAACGAGATGGGTGTGCATATCTTTGAGCGTACCAACAAAGGCGTCATTGTGTCCGAGGAGGGCGAGACCTTCTTGGGCTACGCGCGCCAGGTGCTCGACCAGGCCGACCTGCTCGAGGGCAAGTACAAGGGCGCATCCGAGCAGGTGCCGCATTTTAGTGTGAGCTGTCAGCATTATTCCTTTGCCGTTAACGCGTTTGTCGACGTGATCCGTGAGTTCGATGCCGCGCGCTACGACTTTACCCTGCGCGAGGAGCAGACTCACGAGATTATCGAGGACGTCGCGCATATGAAAAGCGAACTCGGCATCCTGTACCTGTCTGAGCACAATCGCGAGGTTATCGAGCGCATGCTCGCCGCTAACGAGCTCGTGTTCGAAGGGCTCTTCTGCGCCACGCCGCATGTCTTTGTATGCGCCGACCATCCGCTGGCGGGCCGCTCCAGCGTGACGCTCGAGGACTTGGAAGATTACCCGTTCTTGTCCTATGAGCAGGGCAGCTATAACTCGTTCTATTATTCTGAGGAACTGACCTCGACGTTTGAGCGCCGCAAGAACATCCGCGTGCGCGACCGTGCGACGCTGTTCAACCTGGCTATGGGCCTTAACGGCTACACGGTGTGTTCGGGCGTGATCA
>UQPL01000102.1:0-6966 GCA_900542895.1 uncultured Collinsella sp.
CACTTGGGCAACGTGTTCAGCTGCCTGTGCTCGTGGCTTTCGGCCCGCAGCCAAGGCGGCAGCATCGTGCTGCGCATCGAGGACCTGGACGATCGCTGCAAGCGCCCGGAACTTGCCACTCAATTGATTGACGACCTGGCTTGGCTGGGGCTCGAATGGGACGAAGGCCCCTACTACCAGCATGATCGCCTAGACCTGTACGAGCGTGCTCTGCATCAACTGCAAGACGCCGGCCTCACCTATCCCTGCTTTTGCACGCGCGCCGAACTCCATGCCGCGAGCGCACCGCACGCGAGCGACGGCACGCCCATCTACCGCGGCGCCTGCCGAGGCCTTTCTGCCGAAGAGGTTGCCCGCCGCAGCATCCTGCGCGCTCCGGCCACGCGCCTGCGCGTGCCCGTCGTCGACGACCTCGCAGACGACGTGATCGAATTCGTGGACCGCACGTACGGAGCCCAATGCGAGGCACTCGCCACCGAGTGCGGAGACTTTTTGGTGCGCCGCAGCGACGGCGTGTTTGCCTATCAGCTGGCCGTGGTGGTCGACGACGCTGCCATGGGCGTCACCGAGGTTGTGCGCGGATGCGACCTGCTGGGCTCCACGCCGCGCCAAATCTACCTGCAGCATCTGCTGGGACTTCCAACGCCGCACTACGCACACATTCCGCTGCTCATGTCGCCGGATGGCCGCCGCCTTTCCAAGCGAGACCGCGATTTGGACCTGGGCGAACTACGCGCACGCTTTGGCACGCCCGAGACGCTGCTGGGATGGCTCGCCGAGCAAACGGGCATCGCGCCGGACGCCACACCGCGCTCTGCCGAGCAGCTGGTCGAGCACTTTAGCTGGGATGTTATCCGTACGCATCGGGAGAACATCACTGTAACGGTCGAGTAGCCAGCCACCCCGCCTCTACGCAACATCCCAGGGCTGGAGTTCGTCACCCAAGCGAACGATGCAGTCATAGAGCACGGTGTGGCGCTCGGCCGGGTTGGCATCCCGATGAAAATGCCCGTAGTACCAGCGCTTATAATCCAAGCGGTCTTCCAGCTCATCGAAAAATGCAGTAAGACGATCAACGCCGGGGCAATTCCAGCCGGGTGCCGGATAGAGCGTGGGCGAGAGCATGCGCGTGGAGCAGGTGTGGGTGATTACGTAGTCGACCTTCCAACCCACGCTGTCGAGCCTTGCCCGCGCCTCCCCAAAGTTGCGCTCGTCCGGCAGCTCCTGCGGCCACCAACTGGAATACGGCACGCGATGTTCCTTGTCCACGCTCGTGGCGCCGCCCATGGTAAGGATCGTTGAGCCGTCGAGTTCAAAAACCTCGCCGCGCGTCAGGCGCCGTATGGGCGAGGTATCCGACAGGCGCTGCGTCAGCCCACCGTGCCACAACTCCATGGGTCGCTCCGCCCAGTGATCGAAACGCTCGTGGTTGCCGTCGACAAACAGCACGGTGTAGGGGCGCGACTCCAGCCAGGCGATGTCGGCACATTCCTCGGCAGAGAAATCCCACGGAAAGCCAAAGTCGCCCGCGATGATGAGATAGTCGTCGCTCGTCAAACTATCCCCAAGATCCCAGTCACGCAGCTTTTGCATGTCGACGCCGCCGTGAATATCGCCCGTCACATAGACCGTCATCGGATTACCACTTCCCCGTAAGTCGCTAGCTCACATTCTGCACGATCACTAGGTCAACCGTTCCAACCCTTCCATCCCTTAGGGCTTACCCCTCGTTCTTCCATCCAAACGGGTCAAGCACCCAAAAAACCAGATCGAGCACGCCGCCGGTCATCATGGCGCCGGCAAGGGCCATGCAAACGTGCAGAGAGACGGCACTTCGGAGCACGTCGAACGGCCCCAGAACAGCCAGCAGCGCGACCGCTGCGCCGGCAAGGCACAGCGCGAGGCACGGCCCCGCGTCCTTGACGCACTTCTTTGCGAGATGCTTGGTATTGTCACTCATTACTATCGAGCTCCCTAGAGGACCGTTGTTTGGGTACATGCCGCCGCGGCGGAGCAGGGCGGCAGGGGAAGTGTCCCATGTCGTGCGGACATCAATGGAGAAACCACCTGCTCGACCAACCCTTGACGCCGTTTTGCACCGGCGCCCCATCCCCCGCTATCAAGGTCTAATACTTTTCCCGAGAAGTGAACGGCTGTTTTTAGACCCCTGAAACATCCGCATCTTTCGGCGGCAAAATCGCAGGATTCCAGCACCGAAACCGCAGGAAACGGCACCTCTAAAGTGTCGATGCTTCGGGGGTCCGTTTTAGCTCGTTCACTTCTCGGGAAAAGTATTAGACCTCGCTGTTAGCTATCCAGAAAGGCATCTCTCCCTTCCCCACCGCCACCCAAAAACTCATCCAACATTAATCTTGGCTCAAGAATCGCTTAATCTATAACCTGCACTATAGAGTTCGACCAAGGGCGGAGCGGCGCAACGCAGGCCGCCGAACGCAACGCTCGCGCCCGGGCAGATCGCCCGGCGTCGCGCCCATCGAACGAAAGGACAGGTCATGGACGACCTCGAAAAAGTTGAAACAATCCGCACCAAGTGCAACGTGAGCTACACCGATGCCAAGACTGCGCTCGACGCTGCCGACGGCAACGTCCTGGATGCCATCATTTGGCTCGAGTCGCAGGGCAAGACCCAGACCACGTCGGCGCACGCCGCCACCGAGTCCGTGCCGGTCGACGAGCCCTCGGCCGAGATGGTCGCCGCGCAGGCCGCCTACGAAAAGTCGAGCGAAAAGACCGACTTCTCCAAGAAGATGGACAGCGTGTGGGAGTACCTCAAAAAGCTCTTCCGCCTGAGCCTGGACACCAAGTTTATCGCCACGCGCCGCGATGCGATCATCCTCAACATCCCCATCCTGATCCCCATCGTCGCGCTGTTTGCCTGGGGCGCTACGATTTGGCTGATGCTGATTGGCCTGTTCTTTGGCATGCGCTACCGCATCGACAGCGACGGCGACGTGCCCGGCAGCATCAACAACCTTATGAATCACGCCGCCGACGCCGCGGACGACATCAAGCAAAATCTGAACGACGACAAGTAATCGCAGACGGGGGCACGCATGGCACGGATCCTGATCGTAGAGGACGAGGAGAAAATCGCCCGCTTTGTGACGCTTGAGCTGGAGCACGAGGGCTACCAGGTGGAGCACGCCGCCGACGGCCGCACCGCCGTGGACCTGGCGCTGGAGCGCGACTACGATCTGATTCTGCTCGATGTGCTGTTGCCGCAGCTCAACGGCATGGAGGTCCTGCGGCGTGTCCGCAAGCACAAGGATGTGCCGGTGATTATGGTCACCGCGCGCGATGCCGTGATGGACAAGGTGGCCGGGCTCGATGCCGGCGCCGACGATTACCTGACCAAGCCATTTGCGATTGAGGAGTTGTTCGCACGGATCCGCGTGGCGCTGAAGCGCTCGGAGGCCGTGCGGGCGGCTTCGGGCGTTGGCGGCGCCGGGGCGGGCGGCGCGAGCGTCGACGCCGCTGCGATACCCCCGGTCGGCGACTCGACCCAGGCATCCGCCTCGCCCTCCCCCGCTACGCTCACCGTGGGATCGGTTGTGCTCGATTCCGACCGCCGCGAAGTCACGGTCGGCGGCTCGCCCATCGCGCTCACGGCCCGCGAGTTCGACGTCCTCGCCCTGCTTATGGCACACGCCGAGACCGTGCTCACGCGCGAGCGCATCGCGCACGAGGCGCTGGGCTACGAATACGTAGGCGACACCAACAACGTCGACGTGCACATCGCACACCTGCGTGCCAAGATCGAAGACGCCGGCGGCGCCCGAATCATCCAAACCGTGCGCGGGGTGGGCTATGTCTGCCGTGCGTAACGCCGAGGCCAAGCGCGTCACATCCATCGCCCGCGCCATCAACTGGAGCTATATGTGGCGCCGTCTGATGAGCTACATCTGGCTCGATCTGTTGCTGGTAGTGATTGCGGCGGCGATCCTCGTCTATGGATACAACCAGACACTGCCCGACGGCACGTTTACCGCAGGATGGATCCCCGGTGCCACCGTTCACGGCATGTCACTGACGCCCGCGCGCGGCTGGGACCTGACAACGCTCACCTATACTGTCGAGCTTGCGCGTACCACCAAGACCTTCCCCCTCGCGCAGGACCTCGTCACGCTGTGGCCTCTCTACCTTGTCGTTGTGGGTTGGCAGGTCATCAGCGTGCTCAACATGCTCGGCGGCGCCCGCCGCGTGCGCCGTACCATGGCACCGCTCAACGACCTGGCCTTGCGCGTGGACGAGCTCGGCCGTATGCAGCTCTCCGGCGGCAAGATGGAAACGCTGGAGCAGGCCATCGAGCGCGCAAGCGTCGACTCGCCGAGCGTCACCACCGGCGACGCCGACCTGGCAAGCATCGAGGTTGCACTTAACCGCCTACTGCGCCAGATGCAAGAGGCCAAACTGCAGCAAATGCGCTTTGTCAACGATGCGAGCCACGAGCTGCGCACGCCCATCGCGGTGATTCAGGGCTACGTAAACATGCTCGATCGTTGGGGCAAAGACGACCCGGACGTGCTGTCAGAATCCATCGCGTCCCTCAAGGCCGAAAGCGAGCACATGCAGGAGCTCGTGGAGCAGCTGCTGTTTTTGGCGCGCGGCGATGCCGGACGCACGGTCCTGCGGCGTGCGGATACCAACCTGGCCGCACTGGTCGGCGAGGTATGCGAGGAATCACAGATGATCGATGCCGCGCACACGTATCGGCTGGCCTTTGACGCTGCGCTTGTCAGCGACCCGCGCTGCGACGCGCCCGTTGACGTGGCGCTCGTGAAGCAGGCTCTGCGCGTGATCGTGCAAAACGCCGCCAAGTACTCGGATGCGGGAACGACCGTCACATTTGGCATAACGCCCGATGCGGGCGTGGGCACGATCGACATAAGTGTTGAGGACGAGGGCATCGGCATGAACCAGGAATCCGCAGCTCACGCGTTTGAACGGTTCTACCGCGCCGACAACGCACGCGATGCCGGCGCGCAGGGCTCGGGTCTGGGACTTGCCATTGCCAGGTGGATCGTCGATAGCCATGGCGGTGTCATTGGCGTGACCTCAGTCGAGGGCGTCGGTAGCCGCTTTACGATTCGCCTGCCACGGTAGGAAGCCCCTCGGCATAAATAAAGGGATAGGGCCACGCGTCCTATCCCTTTTTGCTAGCTATAGCAGTTTGTGCATTACTCGCGGCACAGATGCACGGCGAAGCCGGCGAACTCGCGCTTAAAGTACACGAGCTTGGTGCTACCGTCGGGCAGCAGCGCGCGCGACTCCTCGTTGACCTCGAGCCCGCGCTCGGCAAACCACTTCTCGGCCGCATCGATGTCGTTGACGGCAAAGCCGATGTGGCCCTTGGTGCCACGACCATTCTGCTTCATGATCTCGACCAGCGAATCGTTAAAGTACGAAACCGGGGTCTCGATGACGGGCAGGCCCATCATCGTCGAGAACAGCTCCGCGATCTCCAGGGCGTCTGCCGGGTCGGCGGCGTTAATGCCCACATGGGCAACGCGCATGCCAAAGAGCTCGACCGGGTTGGCGTTCTGCTCACTCATACAGGCAGTGCCTACTGAGCCATGACGTCGAGAACGGCCTTCTCGGCAGCGACGCGGTTCATGCCGGTCATGAAGGGCACGCCGCTCACGTACGGGCAGGTGAGGCCCTCGGGGGCAACGGTGGTGGCGATCAGCAGGTCAGCACCCTCGTCGCAAGCATCCTTGGCCTCGGAGATGGCGCACTGCACGATCTCATACTTGCCGGCATAACCGTTGGCGTCGAGCATGGTGGCGACCTTCTGGGCAACGAGCGTGGAAGTAGCAGCGCCAGCACCGCAAGCCAAAACAATCTTCTTCATAGGTAATATCTCCCTTCATGGTTTACTTTAGGTAAGTGTACCGCAGCGAGCGATGGCACTCAGCCTCGATGAGCTTTTATGCCAGTTTGCTTGCTCGCTGCGTATAATACATCTAGTACGTGTTGTCATACCGCTCGCTTTATGAGCGACTAAGGACCCTAACATGCCCGATTCCCGCACCCTCTGGACCGCCGTCGTTATCATCTGCATCGCCGTGTCGGTGTTCTTTAGCGTCAAAAAACGCACCACGTTCAAGCGTCTGCAGCAGCTTATGGCTGCCAAGCAGTGGGACGAGTTCGATCGTTTGCTCGACGGCAAACTCACCAGCATGCTGTACCCGCGCTACAACCGCGACTACCTGCGCCTGAACTCCTATCTGCTGCGCGAGGACCACGAGCGTGCCAGCGAGATGTTCGACCTGCTGCTGGGGCTCAACCTCCCCAAGATGCAGCGCGTCGACCTGGTCATTAAGGCCTTTAACTACTACGTTGGCCAGGAGGACCGCAAAAAGTCCAAGGAGCTTCTGCACGAGATCAAGGGCTTTGAGGGCGGTCAGGCCGAGGCGGTCGCGCACGAGTGCCAGCTGATGTACGACACGATGATCCTCAAGCGCCACAACGACATTCCCGAGCTGGAGCGCATGCTCGAGGATGCCGGTGACGACAAGGTCAAGAGCTGCCGCCTGGAATACCTGCTGGCCCTGCAGTACAAGAACAAGGGCGACGAAGCCAAGTTCCAGGAGTTCCTGGAGAAGTCGGGCCAACACTCGATGGCCGTCAACGCGTAACGGACGGCTTGTGCTAGACTTCTAGTCTCACGGGGGCGTGGCGGAATTGGCATACGCAGGAGACTTAAAATCTCTCGCCGCAAGGATTGTGGGTTCGAGTCCCACCGCCCCTACCATGTAGTGCTTACGAGCCCGTGTTCCCCAGGGATGCGGGCTCGCATCTTTTAGATGCCGGTGGGGCTCTAAGTTGCGGTGGAATAGATCCTGTTTATACCGTTTACCAGCTTATTTAGGAACTATTTCACCGCAACTCAGAGGAAGACGGTTAAAGAGCACTCAGGCTCGGGGTCCAGCCGATGGTGGGGGT
>UQPL01000103.1:0-6835 GCA_900542895.1 uncultured Collinsella sp.
CCGCGGCGCCGGCGTTTTTCTGCGCGCCGGCGTAGATGAGCCCGTAGCGCTCAACATCGAGCGGCTGCGACAGAAAGCAGCTCGAGACATCTGCGACCAGCGGTACGTCGCCGCAAGCGGGCAGCTCGTGGTACATGGTGCCAAAGATGGTGTTGTTCTGGCAGATGTAAACGTAGTCGAGCCCGTCGCTCGCGGCCTCGGCGGCAATGCGCGCGTTGATGTCGGCCATGTCGGGGATGCGGTCGAAGTTGGTGTCCTCGGAGCTCGCGAGCAGCACGGCCTCGCCGTACTTGGCGGCCTCCTTGTATGCCTTGTTGGCAAAGTTGCCGGTCACGATGTAGCCGGCGCGGCCGCGGCGCATGAGGTTCATGGGGATGCCCGCAAACTGCAGCGTGGCGCCGCCCTGCAAAAACAGGACACGGTAGTTGTCGGGGATGCTCAGCAGGCGACGCAGGGTTGCCTCGGCGTCGTCGATGATCTGCTGGTACATGCTAGATCGATGGCTCATCTCGAGCACGGACATGCCGCAACCGCGGTAGTCCATCATCTCGTCGGCGATCTCGGCGAGCACGCTTGTGGGCAGCGCTGCCGGGCCAGCTGAGAAGTTGTGCACACGTGCCATCTTCTAGTTCCCCCTTGTAGTCGTTTGGACGTTCGGGTTACTTTAGCACAGTGGAGCGCCAGGCGCGACCGCATCACGGTAAAACTCGAGTGCGTCGCTATGATTTACAGGATGGTTACATGGGGGAGGGGTGCTTTACTCCTCAGGCAAATCCAAATCTGCGAGCGAAGACATGAGGTTCCTAGGCGCTTGATCTCTTCGTCCTAAAGTAGCTACCTCCTAGTCACTACGATGCTAGCGTGGCGATGACGGCTTCGTCGCCGGCGTATATTAGGGTGTTGCCGTCGGGGATGATCGTTTGGCCTTCGCGCTTGAGCATCACCACAATAAACGGATGTTTGCCTTGCGGCACATCGCACAGGCGCTGGCCGGCCAGGCGACCGTGGGGAGTCACGGTGACCTCGCGCAGCGTAACTTCGGTACGCTCTTCAAACGTCGGCGCGGCCATCACCAGCAGATCGCCTTCCTGGATCACGGTGTCGCCATTGGGCAGTACCGGGTGCGCCCCGTCGCGCAGCACCAGGACCACGAGCATATTTGTGGCGCTGCCAATGTCCGCGAGCGAGCGTCCGGCAAACGGATGTCCAGCGCACACCTTGAGCTTTACAAACGACATGCCGTCCTCGTCGCGGTAGTCGTTAAAGGTGCGGCGCACGTCGCCGGTCGCATCGATCATATCGAGCTTCTTCGCCACCGCCGGCAGCAGCGAGCCCTGCACCACAATGCTCGACACGGCAATCACAAACACCAGGTCAAATAGGTCGTGTCCGCCGGGAACGCCGGCCACCACGGCAAAGAGACTAAAGACGACCGAAGCTGCTCCGCGCAGGCCCGCCCAGGTTACGAGCGCGACCTGGCGGGGGTTTGTCTTAAAGGGCGCCAACAGCAGACCGACAGCGATGGGGCGGCTCGCAAAGAGCATAAACGCCATGAGCGCCAGGCCCGGCAGCAGCATCTGCGGCAGGCGCGCGGGCGTTACGAGCAGGCCGAGCAAGAAGAAGATGGTCATCTCTGCCATCTCGGTGAGGGTGTCAAAGAAGTGCGCCATCTCGACCTTGCCGGTGATGTCGCTCGCACCCAGCACAATGCCTGCCAGGTACACGGCTAAAAAGCCGTTGCCGCCCAGGTAGCTCGGCAGCGCGTAGGCGACGATGGCCACGGCGAACAAGAAGATGGTCTGCGCTCCCTCGGCTGTTGCATGCGCGCGCTCAATCAGACGGCCCGCCGCCCAGCCGATGACGAGGCCCAGGCCCACGCCCAGGATAATCTGCTTGGTCAGCAGTGCGGGAATGTTGATGTCGCCGCCGGCCGCGAGTGTGGCGAGCACGGCGGTGAGCATGTAGGCGACGGGGTCGTTGGAGCCCGATTCGACCTCGAGCAGCGAGTCGGTGCCGCCCCTCAGCGACAGGCTGTGCTCGCGCAGAACGCTAAAGACGCTGGCCGCGTCGGTGGATGCCACGACTGATCCCAGCAGCAGGCCGCCGATCCAGTCGAAGCCCAGCACAAAGTGGGCGAACACGCCGGTGATGCCTGCGGTGATGACGACGCCGAGCGTGCTCAGCAACACCGCGGGCACGGCGACGGGCTTGGCGCGGTCGATGTTGGTGTTAAAGCCGCCGTAGAACATGATGAACAGCAGCGCCGTGCTGCAGACGGTTTCGGTGAGCGCGTAGTCGCTAAAGTCGATGTGCGCCGGGCCGTTGACGCCCAACAGCATGCCCAGCGCGATAAAGATGAGCAGGGTGGGGAAGGGGAGTTTTTTGCCGACGGGTTTGATGGTCAGGCACAAAATGATGACGAGGCCGATAAAGAGAAGGATCTGGTTCATGGATAGTGTCCGCTCCTGGGTGGTTGGCGTGGCACGGTCAGTTGTCTGTGGTTATTTGTACCCAAAGATGGTGGGTTTATGGGGTTGGATTGCGGGCGTGCGCGATATCGTCATAGACGGCTGCCGTCTTTGCCTCTGCTCGGAAACCCTTTCCAGCTTTATTGCAACGGAGTACAATGGGTAACGTTTAAGTTCAACTTGAAGTTTTAGTTGCGGTACCGGGCTTCGGCCGCAATGCAAGGAGAGGCGTACCATGGCGATCTATGTGACATCTGATGCTCACGGGCACGTGCGTGCGCTTGACGAGGCCCTGTCTAAGATCTCGTTGACGTCCGACGACACGCTGTACGTGCTGGGCGACATGATCGATCGCGGGCCCGATCCGGTCGGCGTTATTAAGCTCGTGCGCTCGCTGCCCAACGCCCGCGTGCTCAAGGGCAACCACGAGCAGATTATGCTCGACGCGATCATTGGCCAGGACCCGCTCGATGCCGAGACCTGGGATATCAACGGCGGTTGGACCACGCGCCAGCAGCTCAACGAAATGGATTTTGAGGCATACGAGGAGCTGGTGCGCTGGGCTGCCGCCCTGCCGCTCTATGCGGTGGCCGAGACTGCCGAGCGGCCGTACCTGCTGGTGCACGCCGGTATTCAGGCCGAGGCGGCGCGCGCGTTTTTGCTTGAGCATGGTGTCGATTGCGCCGACGGCAGGGGAGCGGTCGATGCCAATAGCGAGCTGCTGCAGCAAATGCTCGCCGTGCAGTCGTCCGATGACTTGCTCTGGATTCGCCATGGCTATTGGGATGCCCCGACGGGGCTGCTTTCTGCCGAGGGCAAGGGTCCGGTCGTGGTGAGTGGCCATACGCCCACGGTGTCGCTGGGGCGCTATTGCGAGGTTGGCGGCCTGGCAGGGCTCGATGAAGAGTCAGGTCGCGGGCAGATTGTGCGCCTGGGTGGCGAGGATACCGCCGGCGTGCCCGATCGCATCGATATCGACTGCGCGGCGGCCACCGGTTCCGAGTTCGGCCGCGTCGGGATCCTGCGTCTGGACGACGGGGCCGAGTTCTACGCGAACATCAACCCGGGCGAATAACCTTGTTCCGCCGTTCTGCCGAACGGCGGTCACGTTGACGCTGCGCAGCCCCGAAGCACCCCATCTTGTCACTCAAACCGTCGCTCGCGTACAGAAGTACGCGTCGCTCCTCTTTCGCGCCAACCTGGGGCACTTCGAGACTGCTCGCTGTCGGTGCCAAAACATCGACGTTTCTTTTCTTCAAATTGATTCGAATTAGGCGCCGTACGGGTTCCGGTCGCGCTCGATGCGCTGGCGGATGTGGGCGTACTCGATAATCAGCAGCACCAGCAATAGGGCCATGATGGCCAGGTAGCTCACCACGGCGCCCATCAGGCCAAGCAGGTTGATCAGGATCACCGGGAGCACCACGCTCACGGCGAAGCAGATCAGGTAGATCTTGGTGACGTCTCCAGCGTGGCGCAACACCGTGATGATGGCGTAGATGAAGTCGATGGCCGCGGTTACACCGCCGGCGACAACCATCAGCAGCGCCAATGTGCGGTAGCGCTCAAAATTGAGGCCGTACATAAAGCTCATGAGGGGAATGCCGGGGCCTGCCATAAATGCGGCACACACGCCGGTGATGGCCACGATCAGTGCCATAACGGCGACAATAATAAGGTCAAAGCGCCTACGCTGACGCGGGTTCGCCCAAATGCTCGACAGACGCAAAAGCTGCGGTTTATAGACAAATCCAATGCTCAGCAAAATAGCCTGCGCCGGAAAGAACAGGGCATTAAAGTACAGCTGATATTTGTAGGCCAGCGTGCCTTCCATTACAAACTTGGGCATGCTCTCGATGAGGTTGAACAAAAAGAGCGCACCAAAGAGCGGGGCGCATTGCGCAAAGAGGCGGCCGACTTCGCACAGGCTCACGTGGCGCGATTTTTCGGTTTCGAGCAGAGCGAGCGGCGCGGTGACCAGCACGAGCGAGGCGATGGCGGTGACACCCATGGCCATGGCCGCGATGGGCATGCTGCGTGTAAGGAACAGCGCCACGCCAAACACCACGATGACACCGACGGAGCGTAGCGTTTGGCTCATGCCGGCCAGGTAGAGTTTATCAGCCTGCTGCAGGCGGCCCTCGTACACGTCCACCACGCCGTCGACCACCTTGTACAGGTAGACGCCCAGGCCGATCGTCGCCATCCGCGCGTCATAGCCGCGGGCGCTGCTGTACATGAGGCCGCAGCCCAGGGCGAGCGCTCCGCAAAGCCAGCGGTTGAGCTGGTAGGAGGCAAAGGACGTCTTCTCGTCGATATCCGAGACTTGGAAATTGCGCACGCCGTAGCTGCACGCGATCATGATGAGCGTGCCGGTGACAAAGGCGATGGAGAACTTACCGGCTTCCTCGGCGCCCACAAGCTGCGTGGACGCGATGGTGAGCAGGGGAAACGCGAAGCCCCACACGGCGGTGCCCAGGGTATTCCAGAGATAGTCGCGGCGGGTGGCGTGCTCCTCGTATTCGGCTTCCTGCGTGGAGAAGCCGCCGCCGTAGACAGCGCCGAGTAGGCGGTTCCACCAGGCGTTGACCATGCGGTGGATGGGGCCGGGCTCGCGATCGCGCTCGCGGTGACGGCGCGTGGCCTGGCTGCTGTCGGGGCCGCCGGCGTTGCGCTGACTCAGTTCCTGGATGCGCGCGAGCTCTTCGGCCGTGTGGGAGGCAGGGAAGAGGCCGTTCTCGATGCGGCCGCCCTGGGACTTCGCGGTGCCGTTGCTCGCTACGGCGGGGCCGGCGACGCCATTGCGGCGGGAGATGGCGCGGCGGATGCTATCGAGAGGCGAGATGCTCAAAGCGGAGTCCTTTCTATTGCTGCGTTCTAGTATAGACGCGACGGCGTTTGCCCGTGTTTTTGAACGGATTGTTCAATAACTTCGGCGGCGCCATTCAGCAGTCGGCACTTAGGGACGTTCCTTATGTGCCGGCACTTTGGGAACGTCCCCTGATGCCGGCACTTTGGGAACGTCCCCAAGTGCCGGCATCAGGGGACACTCCTTGTTTGTTGCCTGTTCATGAGCGTCCCCAATGACTAGTCGTTTAAGAACGTCCCCAATGACTAGGCCGCTTGCCTGCGATTTTTGACCGTTGGGCGGGCGCTTCGCCCTTGCCGCAAAAACGTTTTTGCATATCGGGTACAACGAGCTTTACGTGAGTAAAGTGCGCGCCGCGTCCACGTGTCGCGTTTTTAAAGGAGGCCCCATGCCTGGTGTTACCCCTGCAGAAGTTTTGTCCAACTTTGGTATTACGCTGGTCGAAGATCCCGCCGAGAATCAGCCCCGTCTGCTGGTCGATCTACCCGCTGCGGAACTCGTCGAGCACGCCATCCGCCGCGAAGAAGGCCGCATGGCATCCAACGGCGCGCTGGTGATCGAGACGGGGGAGCGTACTGGCCGCTCGCCTAACGACCGCTTTATCGTCGATACGCCCGACGTGCACGACAAGATTGCCTGGGGTGCCGTCAACCGTCCGCTTTCTGCCGAGAGCTACGAGGCCATCAAGGCCGGTATCGTCGACTACCTCAACGAGCGCGACGTGTTCGTCACGCGCGGCATGGCGGGCGCCGACCGCAACCACACGCGTCGCCTGCTCGTCGCCTGCGAGCGTGCCAGCCAGGCGCTCTTCATTAAGCAGATGCTCGCCCGTCCGCTCGCTCGTGAAATTGCGCGCACCGGTGAGCCGGACTTTTGCGTGCTCGCCGCTCCCGGCTACCAGTGCGACCCCGCCATCAAGGGCCTCAACTCCAGCGCCGCCGTGGTCATCAACTTCCAGGAGCGCGTGATTCTGGTTGCCGGTACCGGTTACTCCGGCGAGATCAAAAAGTCCATCTTCAGCGTTATGAACTACCTGCTGCCTGTCGAGGACGATGTGCTGCCCATGCACTGTTCGGCCAGCATGGATCCCGTCACGCACGAGACCGCCGTGTTCTTTGGCCTGTCGGGCACGGGCAAGACCACGCTTTCGGCCAACCCCACGCGCCTGCTGATCGGCGATGACGAGCACGGCTGGTCCGACATGGGCATCTTCAACATCGAGGGCGGCTGCTACGCCAAGTGCGAGGGCCTGGACGCGTTCCACGAGCCCGAGATCTTCAATGCCGTTCGCTTTGGCGCCATCTGCGAAAACGTGGTGCTCGATGAGAGCCGCAAACCTAACTATGATGACATCTCGATCACGCACAATACGCGCGTGGCCTATCCCGTCGAGCATATCCCCAACGCGTGGACCAAGGGCATGGGCACCACCCCGAGCGTCGTGTTGTTTTTGACCTGTGATGCCTTTGGCGTGCTGCCGCCCATCTCGCGCCTGACG
>UQPL01000104.1:0-6777 GCA_900542895.1 uncultured Collinsella sp.
ATATCGTTCAATTTTGAAACACTCGGTCGTGCGACCGTCGGCGGTTGCACGTCGCCGCGGACAGGGGCAAATCATGGATAGCAATGCCAAGCTGAACATCTTGACCGATGCCCTAGCTGCCGCCGGGGCCTCGGCATTGGCAATCGATGCGCATGGGGACGTCGCGATCTCGACCATGAATGACGCGGCGCTTGAGCGGGATGTGGCGGCTTTTGTTGCCGAACGCCTCGACCGTATAGGAGACGGCGCGCGTCTTGTTATGGGGCGTGCGGGTACGCGCCTGAGCCTGACCGTTCGCCCCACCGACAAAGAGGGCGGGGGCCTTTGGGTCGTCGTGGTCCGCGAGGTGCGCGGTGCCGCGGCGCATGCGGGCATCGAGTGGCTCAACGCCGACGAAGTTGAGGCCCGCTACGAATCGAGCGCGTACGGCATCGTTGAGGGTGCCGCTGCGGTAGCTGCACCGGTTGCCGAGAGCTACGCGCGCGGTGTGCCCCTTATGCTCGAGGGCGAGCTGGGAGCGGGTCAGGTCGAGATCGCCAAGTGCCTCTATCTGGACGGTCCTTTTGCCGATCAGCCCTTTGTTTCCGTTGCGCTCGATGAGCTCACCGAGCGCGGTTGGCGCCATGTGCTCAAAAGCGCCGAATCGCCGCTGTTCCAAACGGGGCTGACCCTTTGCATTGAGGGCTGGAACGCGGTTGGCCCCCAGCGCCTCCGCGAGCTGGTCTCCACGATGGCCGACACCGCGTTGGCGACGCGCTGCCATGTGGTGCTGACGGCGAATGACATGCCGGGCGGCAGCGAAAGTGATCAAGCCGCCTTTGTGACCGAGCGCTTCGCCTGTGCGGTGAGCGTGGCGCCGGCAATCGCCGAGCAGGGAGCCGCGTCGACGAAGGTCGCGCGCTATTTGGAATATCTCGCTGATGCATTTGGGACGGCAGCGCCCACGCTGTCTGCCGCGGCGACGAAGACGCTCGATGCTTACCGCTGGCCGCGCAATTATCTGCAGCTCCGCGAGGTCTCGGAACGACTGTATATATTGGTGGGGGCGGGCACGGTGGACCGCGCTGTGGCGGAGGAAGTGCTCGCCCAAGAGGACGTGATTAAGACCGCAACCTTTGGTGCCCCGACACTCGAAAGCGACCTGTATATCCTGCGACCGCTGGCCGATACCGAGCGAGATATCGCGCATCTGGTTGTAGATCATCTCCACGGCAACCGAACCCGTGCGGCGGGGGTGCTGGGCATAAGCCGTACAACGCTGTGGCGCTTGCTGAAGGACGATGACCGTTGAGCGAGGCGCCCGTGACCGCGCGCGACGCGTGTGCTACAGTCCAAAGCGTTATTGTTTCGATTTGGTTACGGCGTGCGGGGGCGTATGGCTGAGACTACAAAACCGAGCCGCAGAAGGCGGAGTGCCGCGCCGGTCAACCGACGCACGACATCGGTGACGTGGGGCAAACACGCCTCGGGGTTTGATGGCTCGTTCAAGCGCACTAAATACGGCTACCCTTCGGCAAGCGCCCGCTTGGCAATGCAGGCAGAGTCCTCGCTGTGGGGCCGCAAACGCGTGGTGGGCTCAAAGCTCAAGCACGACGGCACGCTTGGTTACATCAGCCGCGGGGCGGCTCGCCGCAGTGGGCTCAATCCTGCTGGTTGGCATCGTTATGTGCCGATCGTGGCCGTCGTTGCAGTGATCGTCATCGCACTTGCTGCGCTTGGCTACGCCGGCGGTGGCGCCAACTTGGACGCAGTGTTTAAATCGCCCGAGCTCGCGCATGTAGGTACAGAAGTTGTCGAGGGCGCACAGGTCCAGACGGGCGTCGCGCCCCAGCGCGGAATCGTTGCGGCGGCCTCCACCATCGCCGATGCGCAAAAGGACGAGGACGAACAAGGCAGCGAAGCCGAAACGACTCACACGAACGAAACGACGACAACGGCGATGTCAATATAAGTTGCGAGTGGGGTGGCTAAAATAGCCCCGTCCCAAATTAGCTACCCCTATGACGCTCCTGGGTTACCTTACGTAGACGACGTTGTCGCGGCGGGGTTTGGGCTCGGGTAGCGTGTCTTCGGCGTAGCCCAGAATGCAGTGACCGACACCGCGCAGGCTGCCGTCGGCGGGCAGGCCCCAGCTGGCCAGCAGCTCCAGGCCCTCGGGCGAGTCAAAGACCTCATGCGCGCGGTGAATCCAGCACGAATCGACACCCAGTGCATAGGCGGCGTTGAGCAAGTTGCCCATGGCGAGCGAGCCGTCTTCCAGATGTGTGGGCACGCTGCGGTCAACCAGCACCACCACAACGGTCTTGGCGCCATAGAAGGGGTCGCTGTTGCTGCCCATGACCTGGGCGTTGAGCTGTGAGAGACGCTCGACGGTCGCGGGGTCGGTGACGGCGACAAACGTCACCGGCTGGCGGCCCATGCCGCTCGGTGCATATTGGCCGGCTTCGATAATACGTGCAAGCTTTTCGGCCTCGACGGGGCGATCGCTGTAGTTGCGGCAGCTGCGGCGGTGAATGAGTGCTTCGATAGTCTCCATGGTGTCTCCTTGCGGTGGCGTTGCAGATGCCCCGTTCATACCCGTCGGGCTTAAACGATAGACGGTCAATTGCCCGGCCAAAAGGATAGATTCCAATTGGGAAAGTAGGTTTTGCATAAAAGTACCTTCAGAATGTGACAAACAAATGGGATGGTTAAACGTTTTATCCCGTCTACCCTGCGGTTTTTTACCACTTGCCTAAATGACGAACGCATAACCTCTGATAAAGGTTTTACTAAAGGAGTACCAACGTTTATCAATGCGCCGTGGTGGCGCCGGGCCAGGAGGTAACATCATGTTCCAGGCTGGAGATGTCGTCGAGACCGATTTCGAAGGATTTCTGAAGCTGCTGCGTTCCAAGACGCGCGCTTTCGTGTCGATCAACGATCACGAGTACTACATCACGCACACCGATGGCTATTGGCGTGTTCAGGATTGCGAGGCCCTCAACGACAAGGGCCACTTTACTGACTGCTCCGAGCTGGTCAACACGGTCTGCGAGGTCGTCGAGCTGCCGTGGATTGCCGGCAAGAGCCTGCATGACAGCTTCTCGGGTGCTACGGTCTATGAGGCTGTCGCCGCTTAACAGGCAATAAAACCCGATTTTCACGTGACCGCTGGCGCCGCCCCCGCGCCGGCGGTCTTTTTCTGTCGATAGGTCATAAAAGTGCAAGCATGTGCGGAGAGCCTGTTGACGATAGTCAAAACTCGGACTAATCTAGAGACATAAAATTGGTCAAAAATCGGACAATTGAATGGTGGGATAGATGAATAGTGCGGTTACGCTGGTCGACTTCGACCGGTTGCTCAATGGACTCGACCATATCTATTCGGAGTTCTCGCGCGCCTGCGGCCTTTCGGACTGCGCTTACTGGATGCTCGTCGATACCAGCACGGCGGGCGGCAGTATTGCCGTAAGCCGTCTGACAAGCGAATGGTTCTACAGCAAGCAGACCATCAATTCGGCAATTAAAACCTTGACGGCGCGGGGCTTCGCAACGTTGGAGTTTGCCGAAGGCAGTCGTAAGAACAAGGTTGTGAGCCTGACCGAAGAGGGCAGGCGATTTGCCGAGCGTTATGCGCTGCCGGCACTCAAGGCCGAACAGCGAGCCTTTGGCGCGCTTGAGCCATGTGAGCAGCGCGAGATTATGCGCTTGATCGGCAAATTCTCTCAGGTGCTCGGCGAGGAGTGCGATGCCTTTAAGCAGCATATCGCTGCCGAGAGCCAAGCCGAGAATCAAGGTGAGGGGGAGTCGTGCGACTGTTAATGAGGTTTTTGAAGCCCTACCGAGGGCTTGTCGCAGTGACACTGCTGGTGCTGCTGGTGGATAACGTCGGTACGCTGTTGGTTCCCACGATGCTGGCGAACATGGTCAACACCGGTATTACCACGGGCGATGTCGACTACATTTTACGCAACGGCCTATACATGTTTATCGCGACCAGCATGGCTAGCGGCGGCACGGTGCTGGGCTGCTATCTTTCGGCGCGCCTGGCCGCCAACGTGGCCCGCGATATCCGCAATGCCGTGTACGACAAATCGCTCGAGCTCGCGGCCAGCGATTTTGAGCGCTTTGGCACCGGATCGATGATCACGCGCTCGCTCAACGACATCAACGTGATTCAGCAGGCGATTCTGCAGACGATTCAGCTGGTGCTGCCCGTGCCGTTTTTGGCTGTGGCGGGCATCATCTTCGCCTGGTTTATCGATCCCGCCATGGGCACGCTTCTGGGCGTAGTCGTTGCGATTGTGCTGGTGGCGGCGGTCTTTACGGTTGCCAACGCGGCGCCGATTTTTATGCGCCTACAGGGCTTTATCGACCGCATGAACGTGGTACTGCGCGAGAATATTGTGGGCGTGCGCGTCATCCGTGCGTTTAACAAGGAGCGCCACGAGGAACGGCGTCTGGACGAGGTGTTTAGCGAATACGCCGCCAACGCCATCAAAGTCAACCACCTGTTTGTGGGCCTCGACAGCTCAAGCTTCTTTTTGATGAACATCGCCGAGGTGGCGGTGCTGTGGGTGGGCGGCAACCGCGTAGGCGCCCACGCCATGCAGATTGCGAGTATCTCGGCGGTGCTGGAGTATGCAATTCTGATCCTGTTCTTTGTGATGATGGCCCAGATGGTGGTGCTGACGCTTCCGCGTGCTGCCGCGTGCCTGAACCGTGCGCAGCAGGTGTTGGAGATTGAGCCGAGCATCGTCGATGGCGAGCGCACGCTTGATGCGGCCGCGTCCGACTCAAAGGACGGGGCCGATGCGGTCGCCGTGTTCGATCATATGTCGTTTCGCTTTGACGACGCCGACGAGGACACGCTGTGCAATTTGAACTTTACTTGTCGTCGCGGTCAGACGACCGCAATCGTCGGCTCGACGGGTTCGGGCAAGTCGACAGTGGCCAAGCTTCTGCTGCGCTTCCACGATGCCACCAAGGGCACCATTCGCCTGGACGGCGTCGACCTGCGCGAGCTTTCGCAAGGCGAGATTCGCGGGCGCATTGCCTATGTGCCGCAAAAAGCATGGCTGTTCTCGGGCACCGTGGCAAGCAATCTGCGCTTTGGCAACGAGGACGCGACCGAGGCGGACATGCTTCATGCGCTGCAGGTTGCCCAGAGCACCTTTGTGCTCGATCAGCCGCAGGGGCTCGATACCCCGGTGGCGCAGGGCGGCACGAACTTTTCGGGCGGCCAGCGCCAACGTCTGGCCATTGCTCGCGCGCTCATGAAGCAGGCCGATTTGTACATCTTCGATGACAGTTTTTCGGCCCTGGACTTTAAGACCGATGCGGCCCTGCGTCATGCATTGCAAGACGAGACGCGCGATGCCGCGGTGCTCATCATCGCGCAGCGCATCTCGACGATTCTGCACGCCGACCAGATTGTCGTGCTCAAGGATGGCGAGGTTGTGGGCTTGGGCACGCATGGCGAGCTTATGGAAACCTGCGAGGTGTACCGCGCCATCGCGGAATCGCAGATGAAGGGAGGTGAGTAGCATGACCGAGGAGCTCAAGAAGCAGGGCGGCGTTGATGACGCCGCTGCCGCGGGACTGGTCGAGGAAACGGCTGCCGCGTCGACCGAGCTGGATGACGCCGCCAAGGCTGCAGCCGAGCGCGAGGCTCGCCGCCAAGCGCTCTACGAGGAAAACGAACGTGCCGAGGACGAGCGCGCCCGCGCCGAGGCAGAGCGTATGCGCGACGTGGACGACGAAGACGAGGACGAGACGCCTCGGGATACCTGGGCGACGGTGCGCCGCCTGTGGAGTGAGGCTGCCGGCGACCATTGGCGCTTCTATATCGTGTTCGCGAGCATTGTGTTCTATGTCATCTTTAACACTGCCGCGCCGGCATATAGCGCCCGCGTGATCGATGAGCTGTGGGGCCACATTCAGGTGGCGTTTGCCAACGACACCACCTTCAGCATCACCTGGGAGAACTGCGGCAGGACCATCTTCATCTACTTTATGATTTGGACCGCCGCCGCCTCGTTCTACGCACTCCAGAGCTTTTTGATGTCGAGCGTTGCCGAGCGCCTCAACCTGCGCCTACGCAACCGCATCGCGCAAAAGCTCAACCGTCTGCCGCTTGCCTACTTTGATGCGCATCGTCCCGGCGAGGTCGTCAGCCGTGCGACCAACGACTTGGACAAGATGTCCGAGAGTATGCAGCGCGGATTGCTTCAGCTGCTTGTGTCGATCGGCACCGTGGTGGGCGCCGTGAGCGTGATGTTCGTGTTTAGCGTGCCGCTCACGCTCGTCTTTTTGTTCTTTATGGCGCTGTCGCTGCTGATGACCAAAGTGGTCTCGCGTCGCACACATGACGTGACCGGCGAGCGCCAGGAGTGGGTGTCCAAAATCACGAGCGCGGTTGAGGAAGGCTATTCGGGCCGTTTGGTGATTCGCGCGTTTAACCGCGAGCGTCAGAGTTCTGCCGAAGTGCATGAGGCCTCGAGGGAGCTAGCGCGCGTGAGTACCAAGGCCGACTTTATGATCAATGCCGTCGGCCCTGCGGTGCGCTTTATCGGCCGTTTGGCGCAGATCGTGATCGCGCTGGTGGGCTGCAGCATGCTGGTTGCCGGTCACATGACCGTCGGCGTGTTCCAGGCGTTCTTTCAGTTTATCTACGAGGCGTCCGAACCCATGACGCAGCTGTCGTTTACCTTTAACTCGCTGCAGAGCGCGCTGGCGAGTGCGGAGCTGTCTCTTATACACATCTCCGAGCCCACGAGACATGCGCAGATCTCG
>UQPL01000105.1:0-6759 GCA_900542895.1 uncultured Collinsella sp.
GGCTGGTGTGCGATGCCGCCACGTGGGCGATTCTGGCGGGCTCGGGTGCGCGGATTCTAGGCGGTTTGGCGCTTGCCGCGGTGTGCGGCGGTGTGCTGGCGGGGGCCTCGGTGCGGTCGCGAACGTTTGCCCGCCTGGTGGCGCCGGCGCTTTCGTTTGTTAAGGCGACACCGGTTGCCTGCGTGGTGGTCCTGCTGCTCATTTGGCTGGGATCGGCGCGCGTGAGCATCGCCGCGGTCTTTTTGATGGCGCTGCCGGGCGTGTATTTTTCGCTGGTTGAGGGTTTGACGCAAGCGGATAAGCCACTGGAGCAGATGTTTCGTCTGCATGGCGTGCGGGGTTGGCGTCTGTTTTGCGCCCACACCTGGCGCGAGGTCCTGCCGTTTGTGCTTTCGTGTTCCCGCGCCGTGATTGGCATGAGCTGGAAGGCCGGCGTGGCGGCGGAGCTCATCGGCATGGCGACGGGCACCGTGGGCGAACGCATCTATCAGGCGAAGCTGCTCATCGAGACGGCTGACCTGCTGGCGTGGACCGTGCTGGTCGTTGCCGCCTCGTGGGCGTGCGAGCGTGTGCTGGTGTGGCTGCTGCGGGTTTCGGGGCCCGTAGCGTGGCGCGCTGCCGTGCGGGCGCATGGGTGTGGTAGTCGCGGACGTGCGGGCGGCTCTGCTGGCGGCAGGGCTGCTGCGGAGCTTGCGCTCGCCGTGGGCGACCGAGCGCCCTGGGCGCCGGCGCTCGATGGACTGGTACTTCGCGTTTCTGCTGGTGGGCGCACCTGCGTGATGGGCGCTTCGGGCGTGGGCAAGTCGACGCTGCTTGCGCTGGCGGCGGGCGAGTGCGCGCCGTGCTCCATGGTGTTTCAGGATGTGCGCCTGGTAGAGGGCGCCTCGGCTTTGGATAACGTGCTGGTGTGCGCCGACGCGCGCGTGGATGCCTCGAGTGCCGCAGCCCTGTTGCGCCTGCTGGTGCCGGGGGTCGATGTACATGCTCGTGTGGCCGAGCTCTCGGGCGGGCAGCGCCGTCGCGTCGAGATTGCCCGAGCCCTGCTGTGCCCAGGCGACGCGGTGATTCTGGACGAGCCCTTTACCGGTCTAGATACCGCTGCGCGCGACGCATGCGCCGAGGCCGTGCTCGACTTGCTCGACGGCCGTATGCTGTTGCTTGCCACGCACGATTCCGCTGACGCTCGGGCCCTCAATATCTCGGACATCATCACGCTCTAAATACTTACCCAGCAACAAAATGATCCGTTTTTCTCCGTCTCCATAGGGCCGGGTATGGTATTCTATCTGCGGGGTAATACTTAGGAATACCAAGTAATACCAACGCCGTAGAAACAAACTCCAGATGCGGGCCAATCGGGTTGCCTTCACAGCCCGTCGCCCAGCCGCGTGGCCCGCATCTATCCGCATCACCGTCGTTTCAAAAAGGAAGCGCCATGGCAGAACACATGACCCCGGTTGTCGCGAAGGTCTTGCCCGAGGAAAAGGCGGCCTTCGCGGCGGCAACCCAGCTCGTGGGCACCACGCCGTCCAACGCCATCCGCATGTTTATCGCCGCGTTCAATCGCTGCGGCACCTTCCCGTTCGACATTTCGCCCAACGGGGCCTTTGGCGCTGCGCCCGATTCTCGTCAACAATGACCGTCCCAAACTGCCGGCACTTGGGGACGTTCCTTTTCTGCCGGCAGTTAAGGAACGTCCCTAAGTGCCGGGTTTTGAGGAGGTTGGCATGCTCAATGCGATGATTTGGGCGCTTGCCTGTTTTGGTGTTGTTGCTGCCGATATTGCCCTGAGCATGGTTCTGTTTTCAGTTCTCGATGCCGTGTCGGTGCTGACGGGCTATCCGATCGACAATCTCGATATCCAATGGTTCCAGGCTGCCGCTCAGACGGCGTCATTTTTGATGGCGCTGCTGTGGTGGCGCTATCTGTGGCCCCGCTCCTTCATGGCGCGCCGGCAAGGCGAACGCCCACTCGGCGGGGGAGCAGGCGCGGCATGGAAGCGCATTGCCTGCGTTGTCGTGATCGGCCTATCCATGCAGGTGGTCATTAGCTACCTATGCGACGGCGTACTGTCGCTGCTGCCCGAGGTCGCGGCAGACTATAGCGAGCTCGTCGAGGAGACGGGCATGGGCGATACCAGCCTTCTTGCTGTCTTGACCACAGTGCTCGGCGCTCCGTTTTGCGAAGAGCTCCTGGTGCGCGGCATCATCTTTGAGTTTTCGCTGCGTGCGTTTAATCCACAGTGCCGTTCGTTCTGGAAGCGCCGGCGCCGCGCGAACGCGCAGGACGGCGCCATAGTGCCCTGGGCGGCCCCGAGTACCTGGGGCGTCGCCGCGGCAATCGTGCTGCAGGCGGCGGTCTTCGGCTTTATGCACATGAACTGGGTGCAGGGCTGCTACGCGGGCGCTGCCGGCCTCATTTTTGGTTGGGTACTCGTGACCACCGGAAAGCTTCGCTACACGATTCTGCTGCACTTTGCGTTTAATGCCGGGTCGTATCTCATGGGGCTGCTGTGGTTTGTGGGCACACCGCTCGACGTTGTGGTCACGGTTGGCATCGCCGGCTTTGTGCTGGTAGAGGCGATGCGCTCGCTGCTTCGATTGCGCATTCCCGTGTCGCGCGAAGCTGATCGGTCTGAGTAATAACGCCTTTAATTAGACCGATGCGTCCTGAACGCACCTGGCGTTTCGCCGAATGCTTCTTTAAATTTTGAGTAAAAGAATGACATGTTGGAGATGCCGACTTTTCGGGCTACATACTGCACGCTGCGCTCGGTGTTATTGAGAAGATATGCCGCCTCTGTGAGCTGCTGGTTGAGCTTGATTTGCGAAAACGTTTTGCCGGTTTTTTGCTTGATCAAGCTGCTGAGATAGCTGGTGCTATAACCCGTATCGCTCGCAATGCTTTCGAGTGTGCAGTCGCCGTAGCTTCGCTCAATATGATTCAGAATCGACACGATGCGTTCGTCCGACATGATCGCCTGGTTATCAGTTGCGGAGCGTCGGTACAGTCCTCGAATGAGAACAAGGAATAGGCTGACGGCGAGGTGCCTCATGAGTTCATTGGAATAGGCATCTTTAAAGTGATATTCGATAAAGAGCATTTCGATGAGGCGTCGCGCATGTCGGGCGTATTCCTCTGGAAGAATGAGATATTTTCGGGCCTCGCGGTTTTTGGACACAAAATCAAATAGAAGATTCGTTAATGGTGACGCGCCGGGTAGCTGGCTCAGGAACAACGAATCGAACATTTCTTTTTTGAAGACGATCGAAATGACGATATCATGCTCGCCCTTAACGTATGGAACGCTTCTGACTACGCCGGTGTTGCAAATGAGCACGTCGCCCTTTTTAAGGAGTAGTCGCCGTCCGTTGACGATAAACGTGCAGACGCCGTCGTACACGTAGTTAAGCTCCATATCCCGATTGATATGAGGAGGAATATCGGTAAAGCGCGACTCCTTGATAAGGCCCACGGGGTTTTCGTCGAGAGTTTCTTTCCAATCAAACAGATAGACCTCTTCGCCGTTAATGGTTGTGGTTTCCACCCTGTTATATCGCGGGCTGAGCTCTCCCGGATGTGTGCGATGCCACTCTTCGGTCTCGGTATGCGTATAGAGCAGCTGTTTGAGATTCGAATCCATGGGGTGCTCCAGGGGTGAACGGTAGAATCGATGCCTTAAACGGTATTATATCTAAAAAAATGTTATAAACAAACGCTTTCTATGCGATATCTTATGCATCTTGTTCTTCCTAGTATTGGGTTATCCGCTGGAGCATCCGATCAAGGAGGGCAAATGAGTAAGTTAAAACATGGGTTTGACTCCGACTTTTTATGGGGCGGAGCCATATCGTGCTCGCAGGCCGATGGCGCCTGGAATGAGGGCGGAAAGGGAAAGTCGACGCAGGATTGTCGATGGCTGGATGGTACCTGGACTCATGACCAGATTGAGGACAAGCATCAAAACAACCCCTTCTGCCATGACGAGCTAATGAACGCTCTCGCAGATGACGGCGTTGAGTTCTACCCGTTTAGGCGTGGCAACGACTTCTATCATCACTATCGTGAGGACATCGCGCTTTTTGCGGAGATGGGTCTCAAGCTGTTCCGCACCTCTATTTGCTGGAGCCGAATCTATCCTAACGGAGATGATCTTGAGCCTAACCGCGAAGGCATCGAGTGGTATCGAAGTATGCTGGGTGAGTGCAAAAAGCACGGCATTAAAACCTTCGTCACCATGCTCCACTATGACATCCCGGTAAATCTTGTCACCACATATGGGGGATGGAAGAATCGCAAGACGATTGATTTCTTCGCCCGCTATGTCGAGACAATCGTTACGGAATTGGGCGATCTGGTCGATTTCTGGCTGCCTTTTAACGAGTTCAATGCAGCGCGTTTTTCGCCTTGGGACGGGGTCTGTCTGGTCAAAGACGAAGAGGGGGAGAACTTCGATCGAGCCATCTTCCAGTGCCTGCACCACGAGTTTGTTGCCAATGCGCGTGCCGTCGAGATTGTCCATCGTCTTTCGCCCGATACTCCCGTTGGCGGCATGATCGCTCGATTCTGTACGTATCCCGCCACCTGCCGTCCCGAAGATAACATGCAGGCTATTCACGACGACCAGTATTCCAACTGGTTCTATACGGACGTGATGGCTCGTGGAAAATACCCCGCTTATATGAATCGCTATTTCGATGCGTGTGATATCGAGATTCAAATGGAACCGGGCGATGAAGAGCTCATCGCTCGCAACACGGTCGACTTCCTGGCCTTTTCGTACTACTTTTCCCAGGTATCCACCTGCGATCAGGGATGGGAGAAGACTGCGGGTAATCTGGTCATGGCAAACAAGAACCCTTATCTCGAGACGAGTGAGTGGGGCTGGCAGCTCGATCCCATTGGCCTGAGGGTTACCCTTAACCAGATGTATGACCGCTATGGGCTGCCTCTGTATATCGCCGAGAACGGCCTCGGTACATCTGATGTAGTCGAGGAGGATGGCAGCATCCACGACGAGTATCGAATCGATTATTTGCGCCAGCACATAAAGTGCCTTAAAGAAGCGGTGATCGATGGCGTTGACGTGCGCGGATACATGATCTGGGGATTCATTGACCTTGTTGCCTGCGGTCCTCTTACGATGGACAAGCGCTACGGGCTTATCTATGTCGATCTGGATAATTGCGGCAACGGCACTGCGGAGCGCTCGCGTAAAGACTCTTTCTATTGGTATCAGAAATGTATCGCCACTAATGGCGAGGATCTTGGGTAGGAGTGATTGTCGTGGCAGACAAGAAGGAACTGGCCGCTCGTGTCCTCGAGCTCGTGGGCGGCGCCGATAACGTTGTTATGGCAACGCACTGCATTACAAGGCTCAGATTCAACCTGAAGGACGATAGCAAGGCAGACCTGGAGGCCCTTAAGACGCTTGACGGCGCCTTGGGCGCGCAGGTTAAAGACGGACAGTGGCAAGTTATCATCGGCGCCAGCGTGGGGTCGGTATATGACGAATTGGAGCCCATGCTAGGTGACAGGATGGGTGGCGAGGTCTCCGCCGACGCCGAGCAGCCTGAGCTCCAAAAAGGTTCGGCTCGCGTATTCGATATCATCACCGGCATCTTTTCCGCTATCATTCCCGCACTGGTGGCGGGAGGCATCGTAAAGGGCATCCTGGCTGCTATCGCGGCTTTTGGAATCGACACGGGTGCCGGCGACTTTGCGATATTCAATATGATTTCGGATATCCCGTTCTACTTCTTGCCGTTTTTGCTGGCAATGTCTACAGCTGATAAGTTCCGGGTCAACCGTTCGCTTGCGCTTTGTGTTGCCGGATCGCTGATGTACCCGACCATTGTCAACGCTGTCGGTACGGGCGAGACGCCCCTTGCGCTGTTCGGTTTTGCGGTGCCGATTTTTAGCTACGCCGATTCCGTGTTCCCGGTTATCTTTGGCGTCATTGGCTTGTCTTTTGTATATCGTGCAATCGACAAAGTCGTGCCGGATCTTTTTAAGCTCGTTGTCGTTCCGGCGCTCTCCCTTGCTATCGTGATTCCCGTCAACCTGTTTGTGCTCGCTCCGATTGGTGCCTGGTGCGGTCTTGGTCTTGCCAACGGTATCGTTTGGCTATTCTCGACGTTAGGCCCCGTTGCCGGTTTTCTGCTGGGCTTCTTTATGCCGCTTATCGTGCTCTTCGGCATGCATCAGTCAACGAGCCCTATCCAGATTTCCAATATCGCAACGCTTGGGTATGACTATCTGCTCCCGATCTCTTTCTGCCATAACCTCGCCGAAAGCGGTGCGTCTTTTGGTGCAGCCCTGCGCATGACCGACGAAAAGCTCAAGTCCGCTGCAATGACGTGCGCCTTCTCAGCATTTATGGGAATTTCCGAGCCCGCCTTGTTTACCGTTCAGGTTCCTAACAGGACTCCGCTTATCGCTGCGATGATCGCGGATGGCATTGGCGGTGCGCTTACCGTTGTTCTCGGCGCAAAGTGCTTCGGCTTTGTTATGCCCGGCATTACCTCGTTGCCCGTTTATGCCGATCCAAGCGGCAATCCCATGAACCTGATCATGATTGTCGTCTGCATCGCTTTGACTTGGGTTATCTCTGCGGCGCTCTCGTTTGCGCTCTATGGTCGTTTCGACAAAAAGTAACGACGTTTTGAGATAGACAATATTAATTGGCCGCTCGCCGGGGAATCGTTCTGCGACGCCCCGGCGAGCGGCATTTTATTGGTGGGGCGTGTCGTGTCGCCA
>UQPL01000106.1:0-6571 GCA_900542895.1 uncultured Collinsella sp.
GCGTCAGATGTGTATAAGAGACAGGTCTTCAACCTCTCCCGTCGTATCCAGCGCGGCGATACGATCCTGCTCGACGTTTTCCCCGACCTCTCCAAAGACGAGCTGCTCGATATGCTCAACCGGCGCGTTGAGCTGCTCGGCGGCTTTTCGCCCCGCGATCCCCGTTGGCTCGACGGCATGCTCGCCCCGCAACTCTCCCGCGTCGTCTGCACGGCGTTCGAGCAGTGCCATCCAGACTCCAACGATGTCATCCACCTGGCCTCGATCCTCAAACACTTTAAGTTGCTCGTCGAGGGAACAGCCGAGGAGCGCTCGGCGCAGGTCACGCGTGGTGGCGTATCTGTCGAGAGCATCTCAATACCCAGTCTACGCGCGCGCAGCGCTGTCGACGCCCCGCTTTACCTCTGCGGCGAAGCGCTCGACATCGACGCCGATTGCGGAGGCTTTAACCTTGCGTGGGCCTGGCTCTCGGGCATTCGCGCTGCAAGCAGTTTGTAGCCGCGCAGTCTATAATCAAAAACGCATTCGGGCCGTCTGGGATACCGGACGGCCCCTTTCTTGCCTCTAAGGAGACCTCGATGATCGAAATCACCCAAGTCAACGCGTCGCTCGATGAAGCCGGCGATGAAAATGCCTGCCTCATTGTTGGCAAGCGAGTCGCCAAGCGCATCCTACGTTGCAAGGACTCCGAAATCAAGTCCATCGAACTCCACCGCAAGTCAATCGACGCTCGCAAAAAACGAGACGTCCATTTTATCCTGAGCTTTCGTGTTGAGCTGACTAGTCCCCACCTCGAGCGAGAAGCGGTCGACAGTGTTGCCGAGCGTGACCGCTCGCGCGTACGCACGATAGAAGACGATGGGCCTTCATTCCCCTCCCCCGTCTCCGACGCACCTCAAGAACGCCCTGTCGTTGTCGGCGCCGGATGCGCCGGCCTTTTCGCTGCGCTCACGCTCGCCAAAGCAGGTCTTAAGCCCTTGCTTATCGAGCGCGGCGACCCGGCATTTCGCCGCTCGCAGGCGATCGACCTCTTTCTAAAGGAGCGCATCCTCGACCCCGAGAGCAATATTCAGTTTGGTCTGGGCGGCGCGGGGACCTTCTCGGACGGCAAGCTCAATACGGGAACCAAAAATCCCGCCCATCGCCTTATCCTCGAAACCTTCGTCGAGGCGGGCGCGCCCCGCGATATTCTGTGGGATGCCAAGCCGCACATTGGCTCCGACATCCTTCCCACGGTTGTCACCGCTATATCCCAGCGCATCGAGCAGCTCGGAGGTGTCGTCCGTTATCGAACAAAGCTCGTCGACATTCGCATCGACGCGTCTGGCGCCATCACCGGTATCGATGTCCAATCGTCCCAAGACGCCGCTTACGAGCCAATTGAGACAAAGCACCTCATCCTCGCCTGCGGGCATTCTGCTCGCGATATTTTTGAGCTCCTTAAGGACCACAACGTGGCCCTCGCACAAAAGACCTTTGCCATGGGCGTTCGCATCGAGCATCCGCAGCGCGACATCGACCGAGCCCAATATGGAGCCTCGGCGGGACATCCTGCCCTCGGAGCAGCCCCCTACAAGCTCGTCGCCCATCTTCCCAACGGCCGCAGCGTGTTCTCGTTTTGCATGTGCCCCGGCGGGCAGGTTGTCGCCGCCTCTTCCGAGCAGGGCCACCTGTGCGTCAACGGCGCCAGCCTCAATGCCCGCGACGGACGCAACGCAAACGCCGCCCTGCTCGTTAACGTCACGCCTGAGGACCTTCCCAACGATGACCCGCTCGCCGGCATCGAGCTCCAGCGTGCCTGCGAGGCGGCCGCCTATCGCCTGGGTGGTTCCAACTGGAACGCACCGGCACAACTCGTCGGAGATTTCCTCGCAGGACGCGCCAGCAAGGCGCCCGGAAAGGTAAAGCCCACCTATCCGCTCGGTGTGACCTGGACGGCAATTGACGAAGCCCTGCCGCAGCATATCATCGATTCGCTCCGCCTGGGACTTCCCCTACTCGGAAAAAAGCTACGAGGCTATGACCGCCCCGATGCCGTTCTTACCGGCGTGGAGACTCGTTCGAGCTCACCGATCACTGTCACCCGAGACCGAACGTGCCATGCCGTGTCGACCCCGGGCCTCTACCCTTGTGGTGAGGGAGCTGGATATGCCGGCGGCATCATGAGCGCGGCCACCGACGGCATTCGTTGTGCCGAAGCCCTGATCGCAGACCTCTAGCGCACGAATTCCAGCACGCAAAAGACACAGGCCCCGAGCTCCACAGGGAACTCGGGGCCTGTTCGCTATTTCTTAAACCGTGCACCCTGGCGTTTTCTGCCCGATGCGAACGTGGAACCCTTGCGGGCCTGCGAACGTAAGCGCTCGATCGTCTCGTCCTCAGACGCACCCTCGAGCATCGCCCGAATCTGAACGACGGCATCGCGCAGGCGCGCCGCCTCCTCAAAGTCCATGGCGGCAGAAGCGTTGCGCATATCCTCTTCCATGGTTTCGACGATCCGCACAAGCTCGTCATGCGGCAGTTCTTCCAACTGCTCCGCAAGTGTCTGCTCGGGTGCCACCGTTTCCGGCACGCCGCCCTCGCCCGACTCATCGGGCGTATAGAATGCGCCATGGCCAAGGGAGTCGCCCTTCGAGCGCCCCTTGGAACCCACGGTTTTTTCGGCTTCGGCAATAAAACTTGAGATGTCGTTGATGGCCTTGCGCACCGTCTTGGGCACAATGCCATGCTCTTCGTTATATGCCATCTGAATCTCGCGGCGGCGCCGCGTCTCCTCGATGGCCTCTTTCATCGAATCGGTCACAACGTCCGCATACATGATGACTTCGCCATCGGCGTTACGGGCCGCGCGGCCAATCGTCTGAATCAGCGAACGGCGGTTGCGCAAGAAGCCTTCCTTATCGGCGTCGAGAATTGCCACCAGCGAGACCTCGGGAAGATCCAGGCCCTCACGAAGCAGGTTGATGCCAACGAGAACATCGATCTTGCCCTCGCGCAGCGTTCGCAGGATCTCGACACGGTCCATTGTCGCCGTATCAGAGTGCATGTAATTGACCTTAATGCCCGCGTCGAGCAGATGGTCGGTCAGGTCCTCGGCCATGCGCTTGGTCAACGTGGTCACCAGCACGCGCTCCTTGCGGGCAACGCGCTCGCGAATCTCGTCCTCAAGATCGTCAATCTGGCCGCGTACTGGACGCACGTCAATCTTGGGGTCGAGCAGGCCGGTCGGACGAATAATCTGCTCCACGTCGTTCTGGCTCACCCGCAGCTCGTAGTCGCCCGGCGTGGCCGAAACATAGATAAACTGGGGTATCCTTGCCTCAAACTCATCGAAACGAAGCGGGCGGTTATCGAGCGCCGAGGGCAGGCGAAAACCGTGTTCCACCAGCGTCACCTTACGCGAGCGGTCACCTTCGTGCATGCCGCGAATCTGCGGCACCGTCACATGGCTCTCATCGATGATGCAGAGCATATCCTTGGGAAAGTAATCGATTAGGGTAAACGGCGGCTCACCCGGTTTGCGACCGTCCAGATGACGCGAGTAGTTCTCGATGCCGTTGCAAAAGCCCATCGTCTCGAGCATCTCAAGATCATAATCGGTGCGCTGCTGCAGACGCTGCGCCTCGAGCAACTTGTCGGTCGCCTTGAGCTCCGCGACGCGCTTCTCGCACTCTTCGCTGATCGATTTCAGAGCCGCCTTGACCTTCGGCTTCTCGGTCACGTAGTGCGATGCCGGCCATACGGGGATGGCCTCGTACTCACGCAGCATTTCACCGGTGACCTCATCGATCTCGGCAATCAGCTCGACCTCGTCGCCAAAGAACTCAAACCGCAACGGATGCTCGGCATAAGGCGGATACACGTCGACAACATCGCCGCGCACGCGGAACGTGCCGCGTGCCAGGTCATAGTCATTGCGATCATATTGAATGTCGATAAGTGCATGGATAAAGTCATCGCGCTCGAGCGGCACCTTTTTGTCGACGTTTGGAGCCAGACCCGCATAGTCCTCAGGAGAGCCAATGCCATAGATACACGAGACCGATGCGACAACGATCACATCGCGTCGAGAGAGCAGCGATGCGGTCGCCTGATGTCGCAGCATCTCGACCTCTTCGTTAATCGAGGAGTCTTTCTCGATATATGTATCGCTTTGCGGCACATACGCCTCGGGCTGATAGTAGTCATAGTACGAGACGAAGTAGACCACAGCGTTGTTGGGAAAGAACTCTTTGAGCTCGCTCGCAAGCTGAGCGGCGAGCGTTTTATTCGGAGCCATGACCAGCGTCGGCTTTCCCAGGGCCTCAATAGTCTTTGCCATCGTGAAGGTCTTGCCCGAACCAGTCACGCCCAGCAAAACCTGATAGCGGTCTCCGTCCCTCACGCCCTGCACAAGCGACTCAATGGCCTTAGGCTGGGAACCGGCAGGCTCATAGGGAGACACGACCTTAAACGGCACGTCAGAGCCTTCAACGCCAAAGCGCTTAAGTTCACCACCAACGCGTTCTACTTCAAATTCCGCCATGGATACTCCTAACTCATATATCTGCAGTATACGCAGGCGGCAGGCATAGTCCTATACGAACCGATCGGGATAGAGGGTCTTGTAGCGAGCCCAGGCATTATTGACACGAATCAGATACGCCTGCGTCTCGGGAAAGGTGATTGCATTATGAAGCGACGTACTCTGCTGCGCCCATCCGTCGACATTGCCCATGCCGGCGTTATAGGCGGCAATGGCACTGTCAGTCGACCCGTTAAAATACGCTAGAAGATACGAGAGATACGCACAGCCAAACTCGATATTCGTAGCCGGATCGTTAAGGTTGTCGGCCGAATACTCGCCACCGTCGACAAGGCCCTTGGCGATCATATCCTGGGCAGTCTCGGGCATCAGCTGCATTAATCCCTGAGCACCCTGATTCGACTCGGCCTCGGGATCCCAATTCGATTCCGACTTAATGACAGCGCACACCAGATACGGATCCAGATTATGCGAAATACTGGATTGCTTTACATACGCCTCGTAGTCAATCGGATACAGCGGCTTAAAGAAAGCGGCAGGAGCATACGAGTAAACGAATGAGATAAGGCCGAAGGCAAAAACGGCAGTCAGCGGTATAAGGCGATACCATGTAAGGAAACGTGTCTTAGGCATCGGCCTCCTCCTTATCCGCTACATCCCGGAACCCATGGCGCGCAAGCCATGCGTCCAGTTGTTCAAAGAGCGAGTTATCGCCTGCCGCATTGTCAATCACCGTTGCAGCGAGATTGCACAGCGCAGACTCTTCGGGCTGGCAAGCAGAACGGGCATCGAAATCAGATGGCTCCATACCACGTTGAATAGCGCGCTCGCGACGAACTGATAAAGGGGCGCTGATGACCAGAATTTCATCAGCCAAACCAAATGCATCCTCAAAACCAGTCGGAGCAGAAACCTCGACTACCGCAAAGGGATAACGGGGAGACGAAACCGTACAACAAACCGGATCGAGAATCCTAAGCGAAAGCTGTTCAATGAGAACGGGATGCACAATGCCATTGAGCCGAGCGACCGAATCAGGAGAAGCAAAAGCTCGAGAAGCGAGGATGCTGCGGCGAATGCCGCCATCCTCATCCAAAATGTCCCAACCGAATTCATCCGCGAGTGCATTGACGATATCAGAGCCCGGCACATACAGCGATTTTGCAAGCTCATCCAGATCGATTAGCATAGCGCCACGAGATTCGAAATAGCGGCAGGCAGTCGACTTACCCGAAGCAATATTGCCCAAGACAAATACGGTAAACATCAAGCCCTCCCTAACGCCAATGCGAGTAATTATCGCTCAAATACACTAGAAGGACTCAAAATACAGCCAAACAGTAAGAGCGAATACGGGGGAGCTAAATCCCAAAGTACAACGTGTATATAATGCAAAAAAGGGGGAGGCCGCGAGGCCTCCCCCTTCTCAGTTCAAGCGTACGGCTCGGTGCCGTCCACCGGTCAGCGGCGCCCTGGCCTCCCACGGGCTGACCCCGCAGTACTCTCGGCGCGATGGGGCTTAGCTTCCGGGTTCGGAACGGGACCGGGCGTGCCCCCCATGCTCTGGCCGCTGACCGGTGGGCGGCGCCCACCGTTACGGTGTCCGGTGTCTACTCACGTGCCCTGGGGGCCGCATGGCGTATAGGAAAGATGACTCGGGGGCATCCTCGTGCCCGGACCGCGCTTCAGAGCGCATGTCCCGCGGGCCGCGAGGTGCGGTTCCGGAAGAGCTCGGGCGATTAGTGCGGCTCGGCTGAGGACGTCGCCGTCCTTGCACCTGCCGTCTATCGACCAGGTAGTCTACCTGGGCCCTTACCGGAAGGAGAACTAATCCCTGGAACGGCTTCCCGCTTAGATGCCTTCAGCGGTTATCCGCGCCGCACGCGGCTACCCGGCCGTGCCGTTGGTCGACAACCGGTTCACCGGAGGTGCGTCCACCCCGGTCCTCTCGTACTGGGGGCAGCCTCCATCGATTCTCCTGCGCCCACGGAGGATAGGGACCGAACTGTCTCACGACGTTCTGAACCCAGCTCGCGTACCGCTTTA
>UQPL01000107.1:0-6566 GCA_900542895.1 uncultured Collinsella sp.
CAATTAGCCGGTTAAGAGCGTCCATGGCTACCCAAAAGTTGTACGCCAGCATCCAAAGATGTCGAAAAATGTCGACTTTGGATACTGGCGTACATGTTCGGCCGTATGGGTTGGGGTGGGCCGGTTGCAATGCGCGTGCTAGAGCAGGTTCTTCTGCACCCACGCGATGATGTCGCTCGATTCGTAGAGCGGCTTGCCGTCAATGAACAGGCAGGGAACCTGGCGTTTTCCGCCGACGGCGATGAGTGTCTGCTCGGCTTCGGTATCGGTCGAGATATTGCGTTCGGGAATGGTCACGCTGCTATCGGCCAAAAAGCGCTTGACCTTTATGCAATACGGGCAGCCGGTCATAACGTACAGCGTGAGCTCATGATTAGTAGCCATGGGTCTCCAATCGGTTGAGGTTTCGATTGAAATACCCAAAGCCGCCGCGGTCTATGCACGCGCCAAAGACGACTCGATGGCCTGGACCAGAAACGCCGTAGCTCCGGTGCCGCAGGGCTTGTCGTAGTAGTCGATAAAGCGCTGGTCGGCAAGATAGCCGTGGGCGAGGCCCAGGTACGCTTTGTTCTGGGGTTCGCGTCCCCAGTTGAGACCAATCCAACGACGATGCATCGCGACAAGCTTGCGAGCCTCGCTTCCATTCGCATCGCCATCGCCCATGGCAATCGAGAGTTGGCCCAGAATAGCGCGTTCAAGTTCCTTCATGTCGTTCCATGTCTCGGGGTCCATGTCCAGCAGTGCTTCGTTTGCTGCGTCGATCGCCTCGTCACCGTAGCGCTTCCGGGCTTCGGCGCCGTAGCGCTCCTCGTTTTCCTGCACGGTGCGCCAGCGCTCCAGTTGCGGCAGGACGGCGCCCATGAGCGAGACGGCTTCGTCGAGCGACATGCCGGTGTTTTGCGCCAGCCGTGGGGCACAGTCCTCGATCATCGCCTCCATCGTGGTCTCGTAGGTGTACTTGCCGTGGTCGTAGCACCACTTGCAGTAATGGTCGGTCGCGGTGCCCGCAGCATCGGTGCCGCAGTCGTCGGGCGTGAGTGTCATGCCGCAGCTCTGGCAATAATGCTCGGGCATTTCGAGCAGGTGGGACAGGGGCTCGCCGGTTACGGCGGCAATGAGCTTCATCATGTCGATGCCCGGGGTGACCTCGTCGCGCTCCCAACGGCTGACGGCTTGGCGCGTGACAAAGAGTTTGGCGGCGAGCTGCTCTTGGGTAAGGTGATGGGCGCGACGGATGGCAATGAGCTTTTCTGCAAAGGCCATAGCGGCTCCTTTCTGCTGGTTGATGGCTTAAGCATACGCGGCAGCAGGTGCCCTTCCAAGCAACCGTTGGTTGCACGACGGGGACCGCGGCGAAGAATTGCGCGCAACGACCCACACCTCCATGCCGTACAATGACCGGCATGGAACCTATCGCACACATACATACCGACCTGCCGCAGAAGTTCGGCATTCCGCGCAACAGCTTTTTGGCGCCTCATCTGCAGGGACGCATCGTCTTTGAGCCGGAATTTGCCTCCAATGCGGCGGTTGAAGGCCTGGACTCCTTCTCTCATCTATGGCTGCTGTGGCGCTTCGAAAACGGAACGCCCGGCGGCACGGCAAACGACATAGCTGCCGATGCCAAGTCGCAGGACAGGTCCGGCACCAACGTCAAGTGGTCGAAAACCGTGCGCCCGCCGCGTCTGGGTGGAGCCGAGCGTGTGGGCGTCTTTGCCACGCGCAGCCCGTTTCGCCCTAATCCCATCGGTCTCACCTGCGTCAAGCTCGATCGTGTCGAGCTCACCGACGATGGCCCCATCATCCATGTGCTGGGGGCCGACCTGCGTGACGGCACGCCCATCTACGACATTAAGCCCTACATTCCGTTTGCGGACTGCCACTCGGATGCGACCGGCGGCTGGATCGAGGATGCTCCGTGGCAAGAGCTCGATGTTGAGTTTCCGCAAGCTCTGCAGGATATGGTTCCGCCCGCAAAGATTTCTGGCTTGGTCGAGGTTCTACGCCAAGATCCGCGCCGCGCGGGCAGCAAGCACGAGCCAAACCGCGTCTATCATCTGGCCTACGCCGGGCTCGACATATCGTTTACGGTCGACGAAACCCAGCTAACCGTAGTCGCCGTCAACGACGCGCAAGACTAACCAGCCATTCGTCCGCACCCGTCAAATTAAGCGCCAAACTCCGCGCCAAAACCGCCCACGCTGGTGGACAATAACGCCTACCAAAACAATCACTTTGCACGGGGGCTCAGCATGAAATACGACTTTAGCTCGCTTATCGACCGCCACGGCATGGACTCCATCGCCGTTGACTCCTGGGGCGAGATCCCCGGTATGGCTCCGAACGCACCCGACGAGGGCTTCGACCGCATTCCCATGTGGGTGGCCGACATGAATTTTGCCACGGTGCCCACGGTCCAGGAGCACATCATTCAGCGTGCCCAGCACCCCATGTTCGGCTATTTCAATCCGCGTCCCGAGTACTTTGACCGCATCATCGAATGGCAGAGCCGCCGCAATGGCGTCGAGGGTCTGCGCCCTGAACATATCGGCTACGAAAACGGCGTGCTGGGCGGTGTCGTGTCGACGCTGCGCGCGTATGTTCAGCCGGGCGATGCGGTGCTGGTCCACAGCCCTACCTACATTGGTTTTACCAAGTCTATCGAAGCCGCGGGCTATCGCATTGTCCACAGCCCGCTTAAACTCGACAACCAGGGCGTGTGGCGCATGGACTTTGAGGACATGGAGTGCAAACTCGCCCAAAACCACATCCATGCCGCGGTGTTCTGCTCGCCGCACAATCCCTGCGGCCGCGTATGGGAGCGCGACGAAATCGAGCGCGCCATGGACATCTATCGCCAGCACGATTGCGTGGTGATCTCGGACGAGATTTGGTCCGATATCATCCTGCCGGGGCACAAGCACATCCCGACGCAGTCGGTGAGCGAGGATGCCCGCATGCGCACGGTTGCCCTCTACGCGCCCAGCAAGACGTTCAACCTGGCGGGCCTGGTCGGCAGCTACCACATCATCTACAACGAGACGCTGCGCGACCACGTGTGTGCCGTGTCCAACAAGACCCACTACAACGAGATGAATGTCCTCTCCATGCATGCGCTTATCGGCGCCTACCAGCCGCAAGGCTACGAGTGGGTGGACGAGCTCAATCAGGTGCTTGCCGGCAATATCGAGTACTTCTGCAATTACGTGGACGAGCATTTTGAGGGCGTGTCCTATTCGCGTCCGCAGGGCACGTACATGGTGTTTCTGGACTGCACCGAGTGGTGTCGCGAGCATGGTCGCGATATTCAGTGGTTGCTCGATGAGGGGGCGCGCGTGGGCGTGGGGTATCAGGACGGCCGTCCGTTCCACGGGCCCTGCCACATTCGCGTGAATCTGGCGCTGCCGCTTTCGCGCGTGAGGGAAGCGTGCGACCGCCTGGACCGCTACGTTTTTAATGCACGGTAAGTGAGCACTGCATGCGGGGCCTTCTGCCAAGTCGGCTAGAAGGCCCCGCATGGTAAAACGTCTGTAACCATTGAGCGCTCGTGTGGCTTTGTTTGCTATTATTTTCTACCATTTCAGTCTGTGAATAGGATCGTCTGGAGCTCGATGAAAAGACCCCGCCGCTCGGTTGCCATCTCGTTGTTTGTCGCGCTTGCGGTAGCGTGTGCCTTTGTCGTAGTGATAGCCGGCTGTTCCGGGTCGAATGGCAGAGCTTCGACGTCTGCATTCGAAGGTCTGGACGCCTCACAAGCCAAAGACGACAACCTTAAGACGCTCAACGTCGGCAGCGACCTCTATCCACCGTTTGTGTATACCGACGAGCACGGCGATATCGTTGGTCTGGATGTCGAGATATTGACCGAGGCCTTGGCCCGCATTGGTTATAAGCCAAAATACCAGCTGATCGACTGGGAAAAGAAGAAAGAGCTGCTGGCGAGCGGCGAGCTCGATTGTGTCATGGGCAGCTTTAGCATGACGGGTCGCGAAAACGAGTATCGTTGGGCCGGTCCGTACCTTGCGAGCCGCCAGGTGGTCGCGGTCGATCCCCAGAGCGATATCTACACGCTTGCCGATCTTGAGGATAAGATCGTGGCGGTTCAGTCCACCACCAAGCCCGAGGACATTTTGCTCAATCGCACAAATCAAAACGTTCCGCAGATCAAGGAACTCTACAGCTTTTCGGACGGTTCATACCTGAACCCGGCGCTCGTCGAGGGCCTGGTCGACGCTATCGCTGCGCATGAGTCTTCACTGCTCACCTACGAAAAAGACTATGGTGTGACGTATCGCATTTTGGATGAGCCACTGCTTGAGGTTGGTTTGGGCACCGCTTTCGATATCAATGATACGCGCGGCATCGACGTTAAACTCACCCGTGCCTACCAAGAAATGCTTGCCGACGGCACCATGGAACGTCTGGTGTCAAAGTACTTCGATGACCCTTCGCCATTTTTGAATATGGAGGGCCTGTCATGATCGATGCGCCCGACCACGCCGCTCAGGGGCGGGGCAATCGTTCGACAGGGGCATGGCTCCTTGTCGCCCTGCTGGGGATAGCGCTCTCGGTTGTTGCCGGCATGATGAGCTACGGCTACACGACGGCCCAAGCCGAGCAGCGCTTTGCCGACGTTGTCGATTACGTGGCGACGCAGAGCCTTTCCTACGATGCATTCAATAGCGCCTATACGACCAAAAACCTGATTCGCGTTATGGAGATCGCCGGAGAGACAGCGCGCGATATGGAGCGCGACGGTTCGGTGGATAACGCCATGCTGGAGCAATATGCCGACCAGTTCAACGTGAGCGCACTGATCGTGACGGACGCATCGGGCAATTTGGTGTCCGAGTCCTCGACAGATGGCGTGGGCTACGAGTCGCTCGCTACGTATCTCAGGGAAGCACCCGTGCTGGAGGTGGCAGCCCATCCGCTTAAGTCCTATACCGCCCGCATTACGCTTTCGGATGATTCGGTTGCAGACATTGGTTGCGTGACCCGGCAAGATGGCGAGGACATCGTTATCGCGGTCAGGCATCAGAGCGCGAAGGCAGTTGCAAGCAATACGCTCAAACTGCAGAGCTTGCTCGGTGGTTATGAGACCATCGACAGTGGCAATATCGTGATCGAAAGCGATGGCAAGGTCGTTGCGACCAATGTCGTTGAACCCACCATATTGGGCGTATTCAATCTGCCTGCAACGGATGTCTTTATTGTCGACGGTATTAAGGATCGATGCCTGCCCGGCAAAGTCCGACTGGTCAACGCCAGCGGCGAGTGGTATTTGGGCACATTTGGAAAAGCGCGCGGGTTCTACGTGTACACCTATGCCTCGGCGCGGCGCTACTTTGAGGTCGTCGCGGCTGTTGCTGCCGGCGTGCTGGTGCTCTACAGCGGTGTTATAGCCGTTGTTGTGATGGTGCGTCGCCGCGCTGATCGTCGACGTTTGACGGACTTGCTGCAGCAGGAGCGCGACTATGGCGACAAGCTGGCAAAGGCAGCGCGTGAGGCCTCGTCTGCCAACTCGGCAAAGACGGAGTTTTTGCGTCGCATGAGCCACGATCTGCGCACGCCCATCAACGGCATTCGCGGCATGGTCGAGGTCGGCGATGCCAATGCGGACGATCTGCAAAAGCAGACCGAGTGCCGCTCAAAGATCTGGACGGCATCGGGACTGCTGCTCGACCTTGCCAACGAGGCCCTGGATATGAGTCGCCTGGAGAGCGGGCAAATCGATCTGGAGCTTGTTCCCACAAACTTGGTGACCCTCAACCACGAGGTGCGCGATATTCTGGAGCGCCAGGCCGAGGAGCGTCTGGTGACAATTATCTGCGACCAGCAGACGCTTAATCATCCCTATGCGCGGGTGAGCGTGACGCACCTCAAGCGCTTGTTGCTCAATATTGCCGGCAATGCCGTCAAGTACAACCGCCAGGGCGGCTATGTTCGCCTGGTGTGCCGCGAGGTGGAGCCAGCGGATGGCGTCCCCGTCTATGAATACACGATCGCCGACAACGGTATTGGCATGAGCGAGGAGTTCCAACAGCGCCTCTACGAGCCGTTTTGCCGTGAGGGGCAACAGGTGGAAGGCGCTTCATCGGGAACTGGCCTGGGCGCGCCTATCGCAAAACAGTTGGTCGAGCTTATGGGCGGAACCATGAGTTTTACGAGCGTCTTGGGGCAGGGGACGACGTTTACCATCCACCTGCCGTTCGAGAAATGCAAGCGCTCCGAGATTCCTCAGGCAGTTCGCGTAGATGCGGGCGACGGCGATGCGCTCCAGGGCCTGCGTGTTTTGCTCGTAGAGGATAACGATCTGAATGCCGAGATCGCGCAGTTTACACTCAGCCGTGTCGGTGCCGTCGTGACGCATGCTAAGGATGGCGAGTCTGCCGTTGAGGCGTTTGCCGCGAGCGCGCCGCACGAGTATGACGTGGTGTTGATGGACATCATGATGCCGGGCATCGATGGCCTTGAGGCCACGCGTCGGATTCGAGCACTCGATCGCGGGGATGCCGCGACCACGCCGATTATCGCCGTGAGCGCCAACGCCTTTGCCGACGATC
>UQPL01000108.1:0-6355 GCA_900542895.1 uncultured Collinsella sp.
GGGCGGAGTAAATAGGTATCGCTCCGCCACCTCACAGGTAGATTCCTTCGTTTGAAAGGTTATGAACAATGGCTAAAGAACTCGATTTCGACGCTATCAAGGCTGCTGCTGAGTCCCACCGTGCTGATATGACTCGCTTCCTGCGCGCCATGATCTCCCATCCCTCTGAGTCTTGCGAGGAGGGTGAGGTTGTCGCCTGCATCAAGGCCGAGATGGAGAGCCTTGGCTATGACGAGGTCAAGGTCGACGGCCTGGGCAACGTTATGGGCTTTATGGGCGAGGGCGACAAGATCATCGCCATCGACTCCCACATCGACACCGTCGGCATCGGCAACATCGAGAACTGGGACGCCGATCCCTATGAGGGCTACGAGACCGACGAGATCATCTACGGCCGCGGCGGCTCCGACCAGGAGGGTGGCATGGCTTCTGCTACCTACGCTGCCAAGATGATGAAGGACATGGGCCTCATCCCCGAGGGCTACAAGATCATGGTCGTCGGCACCGTCCAGGAAGAGGACTGCGACGGCATGTGCTGGCAGTACATCTACAACAAGGACGGCATTAAGCCCGAGTTCGTCATTTCCACCGAGCCCACCGACGGCGGCATCTATCGCGGTCACCGCGGCCGCATGGAGATCCGCGTCGACGTTCACGGCACCTCCTGCCACGGCTCTGCTCCCGACCGCGGCGACAATGCCATCTACAAGATGGCCGACATCATCGCCGACGTCCGCGCTCTCAACAACAACGGCTGCGACGAGTCGACCGACATCAAGGGCCTCGTCAAGATGCTCGATCCCAAGTACAACCCCGAGCACTTCGAGGACGCCCGCTTCCTGGGCCGCGGCACCTGCACCGTCAGCCAGATCTTCTACACCAGCCCCAGCCGTTGCGCTGTCGCTGACTCCTGCGCCATCTCCATCGACCGTCGCATGACCGCCGGTGAGACCTGGGAGTCCTGCCTGGACGAGATCCGTAACCTGCCGGCAGCCAAGAAGTACGGCGACGACGTGAAGGTCTCCATGTACATGTACGACCGTCCGTCCTGGACCGGCGAGGTCTACGAGACCGAGGCTTACTTCCCCACGTGGATCAACAAGGAGACCGCTCCGCACGTCAAGGCCCTTGTCGACGCCCACAAGGCCATGTTCGGTGACGAGCGCATCGGCTGCGAACCCAGCATGGACAAGCGCACCGGTCGCCCGCTGTGCGACAAGTGGACCTTCTCCACGAACTGCGTTTCCATCCAGGGCCGCTATGGCATCCCCTGCGTCGGCTTTGGCCCGGGTGCCGAGTCTCAGGCTCACGCTCCCAACGAGGTCACCTACAAGGACGACCTGGTCACCGCTGCCGCCATGTATGTGGCTGCCCTGAACCTCTACGATCCGAGCCAGGCCGATGGCGATGCCACCGTGTTCCGCGCCGGTCTGACCAACAACAAGATCGACTAGTCCCATTCCTCGATCTTGTTGAGCCGGGGACAGTTTATGCCCCCGGCGCCTCCTGTTGACTTGGGGCCCGCGGTCGTTATCTCCCATGCTTCCTCAACGGTAGCGGGTCCTCGTCATAGTGCTCTGCATGTTCTAGCCACACGCGCATGCCGGAGCACATCTACTCATTGCGATCGTTTCACCTTTAGAAAGGACATTTACATGGACGCCAAGTTTACCGAGCTCGTCGAGCAGCTGAACGGCCTCGATTTTAAGGGTATGTACGGCAGCGACTTCCTGCACACCTGGGATAAGACCACCGATGAGCTCAAGGCGCTCTACATCGTCGCCGACGCTCTGCGCGAGCTGCGCGAGAACAACGTTTCGTCCAAGATCTTCGACTCCGGTCTTGCCGTCTCCCTGTTCCGCGACAACTCCACCCGTACGCGCTTCTCCTTCTCTAAGGCCGCCAACCTGCTCGGCCTTGAGCTGCAGGACCTGGACGAGAAGAAGTCCCAGATCGCTCACGGCGAGACCGTCCGCGAGACCGCTACCATGATTTCCTTCATGGCCGACGTCATCGGCATCCGCGACGACATGTACATCGGCAAGGGCGACGCCTACATGGCCGAGGTCTCCGAGTCTGTCCAGCAGGCTTACGAGGACGGCGTTCTGGATCACCGTCCCACGCTCATCTCCCTGCAGTCCGACTCCGATCACCCCACGCAGTCCTCTGCCGACATGCTCTACCTCATCAACGAGTTTGGCGGTCTTGAGAACCTCAAGGGCAAGAAGGTTGCCGTTACCTGGGCCTATTCTCCCTCGTACGGCAAGCCGCTGTCCTGCCCGCAGTCGCTGATCAGCCTGCTGCCCCGTTTTGGCATGGACGTCACCCTGGCTCACCCCGAGGGCTACGACCTCATGCCCGAGGTCGTCGAGCGCGCCAAGAGCTATGCCGCCGAGTCCGGCACCACCTTTAAGCAGGCCAACACCATGGCCGAGGCCTTCGAGGGCGCCGACATCGTGATCCCCAAGAGCTGGGCTCCGTTTGCCGCCATGGAGAAGCGTACCAACCTGTACGCCGAGGGCGACGACGCCGGCATCGCAGCGCTCGAGAAGGAGCTGCTCGCCCAGAACGCCACCCATCAGGATTGGTGCTCCACGACCGAGCTCATGGAGAAGACTGCCAACGGCCAGGACACCATCTTTATGCACCCGCTGCCCGCCGACATCTCCGGTGTCTCCTGCGAGCACGGCGAGGTCAACGCCGACGTCTTCGACATGCACCGCGTGGGCATGTACAAGGAGGCCAGCTACAAGCCGTACGCCATTGCAGCCATGATGTTCCTGCAGAAGGTTGCCGATCCCGCCGCTACCCTCAAGGCCCTCGACGAGCGCAACACCGCCCGTTGGCTCCAGGCCTAAAGCCGGGTTGAGGTACGCCATGTAAAGGGGGCGCTCTGCCAACCGGCGGGGTGCCCTTTTTTTGCATCGCGGGCGTGCGGGATAAGCGCTTTCGATGTGGATGCCCGCGGCGCGAGTTATGGGTACGATGGTTTCAGGGGAGGTATCACCATGAAACTTGGATGCGTCATTATGGCCTCGGGCGAGGGCAAGCGGTTTGGCTCTAACAAGATGCTTGCCGATATCTATGGCGAGCCGCTGATTGCCCGGACCATCGATTCGGTTCCCCGGGGCTTTGACGTTGTGGTCTCGACGCGTTGGCCCGAGGTCGCCCAGATTTGCGAGGACAAGCATTGCCCGTGCGTGCTGCACGATGGCGAGCTGCGCAGCGAAAGCGTCCGTGCGGGCCTTTCGTGGGGAGTCGAACGCAACTGGAAAGGTTGCCTCTTTTTGCCGGGCGACCAGCCGCTTGTGAGCGCGGATTCTTTTGATGCCATGGTTCACGCGTTTGACGAGCGTGGCCGCAAACATCCGGTGCGCTTGGCGTGCAGCGGTGAGCCTTCGAGTCCGGTGCTCTTTCCGGCGGAACTGTTCGATGCACTTATGTGTCTTGAGGGCAAGGACGGCGGCGGTTCGATTCTCAAAGGTCGCGTCGACGTCACGCTGGTCGAAGCGCGTGCCTACGAGCTGTGGGATGTCGATACCGCCAAGGGACAGCGACGCATAGCGGAGCATATCGCGGCCTGCTCGTATTTTGATCGCGTGGCCTACTGTATGAATCGATAAGGAGCAACATGATCATCATCAAAAACGGCGCGCTCGTGACGCCACAGGGGCTTCGCCGCGCCGATCTTGCCATGGAGGGCGATAAGATCGTGCGGATTGCCGCGGCGATTGAGCCGGGCGCCGACGATACCGTCGAGGACGCCGCGGGCTGCTGGGTGTTTCCCGGCTTTATCGACGGCCACACGCACATGCAGTGCTGGACCGGCATGGATTGGACAGCCGATAGCTTTGAAACCGGCACGCGTGCGGCTGCCTGCGGCGGTACGACGACCATCGTGGACTACGCGACGGCCGATCGCGGCGTGACCATGCCCGATGCCTTGGCCGAGTGGCATCGCCGTGCCGACGGAACCTGCACGGCCAACTACGCCTTTCATATGGCACTCGCCGAGTGGAATGAACGCAACCGCGCCGATCTTTCGGCTATGCGCGAGGCGGGCGTATCGTCGTTTAAGACCTACTTTGCCTACGATCATTTGCGCCTGGACGATGCCGAGACGCTCGAGGTGCTCGAGGAGCTCAAGCGTATTGGCGGCATACTGTGCGTGCATTGCGAGAACGGTACGCTGGTGAATGAGCTGCAGAAGCGCGTGTACGAGCAGGGGATTCATGGGCCCGAGGGGCATGCGCTCAGCCGCCCGGACGTGTGTGAGGCCGAAGCCGTGAGCCGCCTGCTGTATCTGGCGCACCTGGCCGGCGACGCCCCAGTCAACGTGGTGCACCTTTCGACCAAGTTGGGGCTCGAGGCCATTCGTGCGGCCAAGGCGCGCGGGCAGAAGAATATCTATGTCGAGACCTGCCCTCAGTATCTGATGCTCGACGACACCTGCTATCTGGAGCAGGGCGAGGACGGCTTTGCGGGCGCCAAGTACGTGATGAGCCCGCCGCTGCGCCATGCCGGTGACCGTGCAGCCCTGCGCGAGGCGCTTGTGGCCGGCGAGATCGATACGATTGCGACCGATCATTGCAGCTTTAACCTGCACGGGCAAAAGGACCGCGGGCGCGACGATTTTCGCGCGATTCCCAACGGCGGGCCCGGCGTGGAGCATCGTCCCGTCGCGATTGCCACGAGCTTTGAGGGACAGCTGGGTCCCGAGGATTTGTGCCGCCTGATGAGCGAGAACCCGGCGCGCGTGTTTGGCATGTATCCGCGCAAGGGCTGTCTTGCCGAGGGTGCCGATGCCGATGTGTGCGTGTGGGATCCCAAGGCGCGCTGGACGATCAGTGCCGCGACGCAGCATCAGGCTGTGGACTACACGCCGCTCGAGGGTTTTGAGGCACATGGCCGCGCCAAGGCTGTTTACGTCAACGGCGTGCTGGCAGCGCGCGACGGCGAGCCCACCGGAGCCCAACCTGGCCGCTACGTGCCCCGCTAACAGGAAGGATGTCGTGTCCCCTCCGCAGTTGCGGTGAAATACGGACTGTTTGCGGCCGTCATACGGCCAAACAGTCCGTATTTCACCGCAACTGACGAGATGGGGCCGGCTACTTGAGGCTGGTGGCGATGAGGGGGCGGCCGAGGGCTGCCTCGAAGCGATCTGCCATCGTGGGGTCGCTGAGCGTGTCGACTTGGTTGAGCATGATGCGGGCATTGTTGAGGTTCAGCATCCGCAGCTCGGCATTGAGCACCTGGGCGACGCGCTCTGGGGTGGCAGTGTCGGTGAGCTCGCAGCCGCAACGCTCGCAAAAGAGCTCGGGGCGGTGGGCAACCTCGGCGACGGGTTTGCCCAGTCCCGAGGCGCCGACGACCCAGACAACGTTTGCCGTGCCAGAGGGAATCACCGGCTCCCAGGCGGCGTGGGCCTTGAGCGGGAGCCGCTTGCTGCCGTCCGCCTCGGCCAAGACGTAGTTAAAGCGCCGTGCCAGCTCGCCGAGCGGCTCGGCGGGGGCGGAGAGCTTGCCTGTCTCCGGGTCCAAGACGCCTGCCTGACAGATGCTTCCGCGCGCAAGGCCCGCGCAGGCCTCGCAGGTGCAACCAGAGACATGTGCGGCGCCCGGCTTCCAAGGCGCGGCGTCCAGGCGACGGTTCGACCCGTCCCATGGCACGCCGGCGACGGGAAACATATGCGTGGTGGTGCAGAGGAGCACGCGGCCGCCGGCGCGCATGAGCTCGAGACCCAGCGTCTTCAGCAACGTCGACTTGCCGCCACTGCCGATAATTGCGGTAATGCCCGGCTCGATCCTGAGCGCCGAGGCAAGGTTGCCGCTAACCGTTTCCATCTGTTCACCGCCGTATAATACTGTGATAATAAATAATCATCAGAGTAGCGGTCGAACCGCTTTTGCTCTGCCCAAACCGTAGCACAGGGAGGTGCCCCGGGAATGCTCGTTTATGTTCGCGGCGCCGGCGATATCGCCACGGGCGTCGCCGCTCGCTTGGTGCGCGCCGGCGTGTCGGTTGTCATGGCCGACATCGCGGTTCCCACGTGCATCCGTCGCACAATCAGTTTTTGCGAGGCCATTCGCTTGGGCGAGGTCGAGGTCGAGGGCATTCGAGCCCGCTTGGCGCAGACGCCGGCGGAGGCGCTAGCAATTACCGAGGCCGGAGACGTGGCCGTCGTGGTAGACCCCCAGGCCAAGATGCTCGACGAACTAAAGCCCGCTGCCGTGGTCGACGCGATTCTGGCTAAGCGCAACTTGGGCACCACGCGCGATATGGCGCCTGTCGTCATCGCCGTGGGGCCGGGCTTTACCGCGCCGGTCGATTGCGACGCCGTGGTCGAGACCATGCG
>UQPL01000109.1:0-6257 GCA_900542895.1 uncultured Collinsella sp.
CGTCAAAATCCTGAATCTCCTCGTGGCCAAAGCCTTCAAAGAACTCATGACGCTTTTCGCAGGTCAGGTTGTTATAGACCGCAAACTGCGTCGCTGGCGGACAGACGATATCGGCTGTGCCGGTGCCAAACAGCACGGGGCATTTGACCATAGGGGCAAAGTTCTTGGAATCGAAGTACGCCAGCCTGGCATAGGCTTCGTCAATACGAGTCGAGTCCTCGTCAAACCAGCGAGACCAATAGCGCAGGCCCTCGTAGGCAATGTCGTCGGCATCCAAATCCCAGACCAGGCGGAAATCTGACAGGAAGGGATAGAGGATGGCGGCACGATTGATAAGCTCGCTGTTAAGCGCACAGGTCGCAATGCCCAAACCGCCGCCCTGCGACGCGCCGTTCACAAACACACGCGCAAGATCGATGCCCTCGAGCTCGCGAACGATGCGGCACAGGATGCGAATATCTTGGTGCAAGCGGACATAGTAGAGGTTGGCCGGGTCGCCGTCGATACCGGCGACGATATGACCGGCAACCGTTGTGCCCTCAAATCCACCAATGTCCTCGGAGGGACCTCCTTGGCCGGGGCAGTCGAGGGCGATGAGTGCCATGCCCATGCCCGCAAACGACGCCTGCTCAAACCAGCTGCGGCTTGCACCCGGATACCCATGGAACTGAAGTACCAATGGCACGGGCTCGTCCGAGACGGGTTTAAGGTACTTGGCATGCAGGCGCGCGCCACACATGCCGGTATACCAGAGGTCGAAAAGCTGGCAGGTCGCGGCATCGGCGACCGATGCCGTCTCGATCGCATAGTCAAGCCCGACGGCGTCGGCCTCGGCCATGCGATCCTTCCAAAAGAGATCGAAATCTGATGGACGGGGCATGGCGCCTCGATATTCACCAAATTGATGTTGTAGCTCCTGAGCACTTGGCATGGCTCGTGAACCCAACCTTTCGAAATCGCAACGGAGGTGCGCCCGGCAAGGGAACCGGGCGCACGGGAGGGAAAGCGAGGCTACTCGCCGAGCTTGGGATGCAGCAGCGACGGCGCAGCGCCGAGCAGCATCTTGGTGTAGGGGTCCTGGGGGTGCTGGAAGACCTGCTTGGCCTCGCCCTGCTCGACGATCCTGCCGCCATTCATAACGATGATGTCGTCAGAGATATAGCGGACCGTCTGGATGTCATGGCTGATGAACACCATGGCCAGGCCGAGCTCCTTCTTAAGATCGGTCAGCAGGTTCAGAATCTGCGCGCGGACCGAAACGTCCAGAGCCGAGGTGGGCTCGTCGGCGATGATGGCATCGGGGTTCAGCGACAGGGCACGGGCAATTGCGACGCGCTGGCGTTGGCCGCCCGAAAGCTGGCCGGGAAGAACCTCGGCGGCGGAGCTGGGCAGACCGGTGAGCTCCAAGAGTTCCTTGACGCGCTTCTCCTGCTCGGCCTCGGTACCCAGGTTGTGGACGCGCATGGGGTCGAGCAGCTGCTCGCGAACGACCATGCGGGGGTTGAGCGCCGTGGCCGGGTTCTGGAACACGACCGAGATGACGCGACCCATGTGGCGACGGTCCTCGGCGGTACGTTTGGTAACGTCCTTGCCCTTAAAGTAGACCTTGCCGCTCGTGGGGGCCTGCAGGCCGCACATGACGTTGGCGGTGGTGGACTTACCGCAACCGGACTCGCCGACGATGCCGATCGTCTGACCGGGCATGAGCTTAATCGTTACACCCTGGACGGCGTGAACCAGGTTGGGGTGCAGAATCGAGCCGGTACGGGTCCTAAAGGTGACGTGGACGTCATCAAGGAAGATGATCGGCTCGACGCCGTTGACTGCGGTCTCGCTCATCTACATCACCTCCGCGTGAGGGGTCAAACCATTTGCCTTGAGCACCTCGTCGGGGAGCTCGGAATAGAAGTGCTCGGTGCCGGGCACGCGCTTGAAGACCGGACGGGTGTCCAGGCCAATACGCGGATGGCTCGAGCGGGGCGCGAAGCGATCGCCCTTGGGGAAATCGCGCGGACTCGGAACGGCGCCGGGCACCTGGTGCAGGCGGCCCGAACCGCTCTCGATGGACAGAACGGAACCCAGAAGACCGCGGGTGTACTCGTGGATCGGGTTGGTGAGCAGCTCCTTGGTGGGCGCCTGCTCGATAACCTGACCGGCGTACATAACCGTGATGTTGTGGGCGACCTCGGCGACCAGAGCCAGGTCATGCGAAACGAAGATCATGGCAAAGCCGAGCTTGGCCTGAAGATCGTTGAGCAGCTTGATGACCTGCTTCTGGACGGTAACGTCCAGAGCGGTCGTGGGCTCGTCGCAGATGACCAGCTTGGGGTCGCGGGTAAGGGCCATAGCGATCAGGACACGCTGACGCTGGCCGCCGGAGAGCTCGTGCGGATAGCTCTCGAGCGTGCGCTTGGGATCGAGGCCGACGAGCTCCAGGAGCTCCTCGGCGCTGCGGGTTCCGCCGCGCTTGGTGAGCTGCTTCATCTGGGCAGAGATGAGCATGGAAGGGTTGAGCGAGGACAGGGCGTCCTGATAGACCATAGCGATATCGGTACCGCGCAGGCCGAACCACTCCTTCTTGCTCATCTTGAGCAGGTCACGGCCCTCCCAGAGGACCTCGCCGGAAAGGTGCTCGTCATCGTCGGTCAGGCCCATGATGGCCAGCGTGGTGATGGACTTACCGCAACCGGACTCGCCCACCAGGCCCATGGTCTGACCAGGACGGACGTCAAAGTTGACATGGTCGACGACGTTGATATCACCGTGATGCTCAAACTGAATACAGAAGTCACGGACCGAGAGAATCGGCTCAACGGACTCGTCGGGCACATGGCGATCGTCACGCTTGAGCTCGACATCGCGCAGGGCGCCAAGGCGAGCGGAGAGGGACTGGGCCTGCTCCTTGTAGGCGCGAACGGGGTCGGAGACCAGCAGGTCGGCCTCGCGACGCTTGGAGGAATCGGTCGGATCCAGGGCGGCGGAGGGAGCAGCGGCCATAGCGTCGGTAATGCCCTCGGAGAGGATGTTGAGCGCCAGGCAGGTAATCATGATGGCCAGGCCCGGGAACAGCGCCTGCCACCAACGGCCGGCGAGCACGCCGCCGCGGGCGTCGGCGAGGATGTTGCCCCAGGTAGCGGTGGGCTCCTGGATACCAGCGCCGATGAAGGTCAGCGAGGCCTCGAAGATGATGGCGTCGGCGACCAGAGTAACGGTGAAGACCATGATCGGGGCGATGCAGTTACGCAGAACATGCTTGATCAAAATCCACGGAGCCTTGGCGCCGGAAACGATGACCGCGCGGACATAGTCCTCGCCGTACTCGGACACGATGTTGGCGCGCACGATACGGGCAATCTGCGGAGTGTACATAAAGCCGATGGCGAAGATGATCGACGGCACGGAGTTGCCCAGGATGGAGACGAAGACGGCCGCGAGGGCGATGCCCGGGATGGACATGATGATGTCCAGGATACGCATGATCGTCTCGGAGACGGCCTTGCGCGAAACCGCTGCAAGGGCGCCCACGACTGAGCCGCAGACCAGAGCCATGGCAGTGGCGCCAAAGCCGATAATCAGCGAGTAACGACCACCGTAGAGCATACGCGACAGAATGTCGCGACCCTTATCGTCGGTACCGAAGATAAATCCGTTGCCGGGAGCCTGGCGAGCAGTGAAAATCTCGACCGGGCTATAGGGGGCAAGAAGGGGTGCCAGAATCGCGGTCAGGGCGACCAGTGCCAGCACGACGGCGGCAATCTTAGAAGACAGCGTCATCTTCTTCCATCCACCGAGCTTGAGCCCCTTGGAGGCAGCCTTCTCGAGCTGCTCGGTTTGCTTCTCTCGAATCTTTACCATAATCTACACCGTCCTGATGCGCGGGTTGATGAGCAGGTAGAGCATGTCAACCACGATGTTGATGATGATGAAGGCAAGAGCAACGACGATGACGACGCCCTGAACCAGGTTCGCCTCGTTGCCCTGAACGCCCTGCAGAATCGCAGTACCCATGCCGGGGAGGTTGAAGATGACCTCGATGACGACGGCGCCGCCCATAAGGTAGCCGATCTTAAGACCGAGGGTGGTGACCGGGGTGATCAGCGCATTGCGAAGAACGTTGATGCCGACGACGACCTTCTCGGGAACGCCGGCGCCGCGAGCCATACGGACATAATCCTTGTCGAGCTCCTCGACCATGGCGGTACGCACGATACGAGTCATCTGGCCCGTCAGCGGAAATGCCAAGGCGATGGCGGGCATGATCATACGTCCCAGATAGCCAACCGGATTCGTGGTGAAGTGAGGCAGAGCACCCGATGCCGGGAGCACCTTAAGGTAGGAAGAGAACAGCAGAATCAACAGAACGGCAAGCCAGAACGACGGGGTTGCCAAGCCGGCGATGGAAAAGACGCGGATCACTTGGTCCGGCCATTTGTCGCGATACAGTGCCGCGATGACGCCGAGCAAAAACGAAACGACCGCACCGATGGCAAGACCGATGAAGGTCAGCTGCATCGTGACGGGCAGGGCCGTGGAGATGCGCTTGGCAACGGAGTTGCGAGCAGCACCATAGGTGCCCATGTCGCCATGGATCAAATCGCCCATATAGCGCACATAGCGCACGGGCCAGGGGTCGTCCAGACCATACTTCTCATGGTACTCGGCAACCGCCTCGGGCGAGGCACCGTCACCCAACGCCGTGTAGGCGGGGTCGGTCTTGGAGAACGACATAAGGAAGAACACCAGGACGGTGACGCCCAATGCCATGATCGGCAGCGCCACGAGACGCCTTCCAATCAAACGTAGCAAGTTGTTCACGTTCTCTCCCCTTTCTTTTGTCGGTAGGACCAACTGGTATATGAGTACGGATACTCATTACAAGACCCGGGCGACATCATTGCCGCCCGGGTCTTTGTTTCAACTATGAGGATACGGTCCCAACGACCGACATCCTGCATACAGACTCAAGCGAGTCTTACGCCTTGACGGTCGCAACGCCCCTGAAGGACATGCTCGTCGTGCCGATGCCCTTGAAGCCATCGAGGGCCTCGCCGTTGGGCGCAGTGGACGGATCGTCCCAGGAAGCGGAGACGGTCTTGACGTGGACAACGGGGTACAGAACGGCGTTGTCGGCAATGATGTCGAAGCACTCGTTCCACTTCTTCTGCTGCTCGTCGCCCTCGGCGGCAAGAGCCTCGTCCATGAGACCGTGGAGCTTCTGCCACTCAGCGGACTCCTTCCACGGGCAACGGGTCTGCATCCAGACGTTGTCGCCGTACCACCAGTTGAGCAGCAGGTCGGGGTCGGCGCCGAAGCAGGAAGGATCGCCAGGGGCAAGGAGGATATCGTAGGCCTCGCCGCCGTCGATGGCAGCGTAGGTGGCCGGCGAGGTATCGGTCTGGATGGTCACATCGAAGCCCAGAGCGTCGAGGTCGTTCTTGACCTGGGCGGCCATGCCCTTAATCTGCTCGTTGTCGGTGGTGCGCAGGGTGATGGCACCCGGGGTGATGCCAGACTCCTCGATGAGCTTCTTAGCCTTCTTGGCGTCGGTCTTGTACACCGTGGAAGCCTCATGATAGTTGGTGAAGCTCTTGGGCAGGTAGCAGCTGGCAGCGGTGGCAAGGCCGGCGAAGGTGTTGCTGACCATCTTCTCGGTGTCGAGCGCATACATGACAGCCTGACGGACCTTGACGTTGTTCCAAGGCTCCTTGGCGACGTTGAACATGATGAAGCGGGTGCCGAAACCCTGAACGTTATCGATCTTGCAGCCGGCGCTCTCGAGCTGGTCGACGGCGTCAGCGGTAACGAGCTCCATAACGAGCGTGGAGCCCTCCTGCTGAGCGGTAACGCGAGCGGTGGGGTCGGTCAGGATGCTGTACTGGATCTTCTTATCCTCGGCAGCATACTCACCGTTGTACTCGGGGTTGGGAACCAGGGTGATCTCGGTATCGGAGATAGAGTCGTACATCCAGGGGCCGGAGCCGATCGGCTGCTTGGCGCGATCCTCCTCGGTCTGGGTGGCCGGGGTAACGCGGACGATGGCCAGACGATCCTTAAGCAGGGAGAAGTTGGGGACCTTGGTCTTGACCGTCACGGTGCTGGCGTCCTTGGCCTCGATGGACTCGAAGGGCTGGAAGAACGGAGCATAGGTAGCGGAAGCGGCGCAAGCGGTGTAGGAGGCAACGACATCGTCAGCGGTGACCTCGGTGCCATCGGAGAACTTGGCGCCCTTGCGGATGGTGACCTCGAAAGTGGTGTCG
>UQPL01000110.1:0-6229 GCA_900542895.1 uncultured Collinsella sp.
CGGCAACGGGGACAGGGTCGTGCCGGTATCGACCGCCGACTACTACGCGAACGCCGCGGGCCCCGTCGCCCCGCGCCCGGTCCACTCCGCGCTCGACCTGTCCAAGCTCGAGGCTGCCGGCTTCCACATGCCCGACTGGGAGGAAGAGCTGGGGGAGTACATCAAGACGCTCTAGCCGCTATTAACTTTTCGAGAGTAAAAGCCGCCGTTCTTTAACGGCGGCTTTTCTTGTTGGTGGCTATCTGCGCAGTGGTGCCAATAGTATTTTGCGGAAGATCTACCTCTCGCTTGGCATGGAAGTAGGGTGGCCGGGCTGGTCGTCGTAGGCGTATTTGCTGTACACGTTGACCTCCCACTGCTTTTTTTCGACCTTTGCTACAGAATCTAGGATGAAGCCGGTCGCAAGGCTCAGGCCGCACAGGAACATAAACGAGGCGACGAGCATAGCGGTGGGGAAGCGCGGGACGAGGCCGGTCTGGAAATATTCGACAACGATGGGCATGCCCAGGGCGAGGCCGAATACCGCGAACAGAAGCGCAACGAGGCTGAAGAACTTCAGCGGGCGGTAGTCCTTGAACAGCGTGCCGATCATCGCAACGACTTTAATGCCGTCGCTCACGGTGTTGAGTTTGGACTCGGAACCCTCGGGACGGTCGCGGTACTCGATGGGCACATCTTTGATGCGCCAGCGGTGGTCGACGGCGTGGATCGAGAGCTCGGTTTCGATCTGAAAGCCCTCGGAAAGCACTGGGAAGGTTTTAACGAACGGGCGGCTCATGGCGCGGTAGCCTGTCATGACGTCATCGAAGCTGTAGCCATAGATCCACTTGATCATGGCGCGGACCAGATTATTGCCAAAGCCGTGGAAGGCACGCTTGTTCTCCTCGGCGTAGGTGCCGTTGGAAAGGCGATCGCCTACGGTCATGTCGGCCGTGCCGTTAAGGATGGGCTCGCAGAGGGCCTTGGCCGCCTCGGCGGGGTAGGTGTCGTCTCCGTCGACCATCAGGTAGCAATCGGCGTCGATATCGCGAAACATCTGGCGGCACACGTTGCCCTTTCCCTGACGGGGCTCAAAGCGGACTGTGGCGCCGTGCTCGGTGGCAATGCGTGAGGTATCGTCCGACGAGTTGTTGTCATAGACATAGACCGTCGCCTGCGGAAGCTCGCGGTGAAAGTCGTCGATGACTTTGCCGATCGTGAGCGCTTCGTTGTAGCAAGGGATGATGACGGCGATGGATTCAGAATTCACTTAATGCTCCTTATACATTCAATCCTAGAAAGTATAGCCGTTTGGGCCTGGCATCCTAAGATGTGGGTTAGTTCTCCAGTTTTGTTGCGCGAATCGTTTGCATGGCCGTCGGGTCTATACTGTTCGTTTGTCAACGATTACGAGTAAAGGAGTTGCATCCGTGTCGGATCAGACAAAGCAACAAGAAACTCGCAGTCTGCCTGCGACGTTTGCTAAGAACGAATTTGAGAAGGACGCGTTTATCCTTCGTCAGCTGGTTACCAAGGATTTTAAGATCAAGTATCGCCGTAGCGTTCTGGGCGTCGCATGGTCGGTGCTCAACCCGCTGCTGATGATGATCGTCATGGCCATCGTGTTCTCGACGATTTTTGGCCAGGGCCGCAATGGCTCAATGACGCCCGAGATGTACCCGCTGTACTTGATCGTGGGTAACATCACCTTTGCCGTCATGTCTGAGTCTACTAACCAGGCCCTGACGTCGATCGTGGGCGCTGCCCCTCTGCTCAAGAAGGTTAAGGTGCACCGCTGGGTTTTCCCGGTGCAGAAGGTGCTCTTCTCGCTGGTCAACTTTGCCTTCTCGCTGGTCGCCGTCGCCATCGTCATGCTGTGGTTCCGCGTTATGCCTTCTTGGCACCTGATTCTGTTGCCGGTTTGCCTGCTGCTGCTTATGTGCTTCTGCATGGGCCTGGGCATGATGCTCTCTGCCCTTACGGTCTTCTTCCGCGACGTTATGCATCTGTGGAGCGTCGTCATTACGGCGTGGACTTACATTACGCCCATCTTCTGGACGACTGACTATATTGCGCATATGCCGCATCTCGTGCGTATCTTGATGTATGCGAACCCCATGTTCAACTACCTGCAGTTTATGCGCGATATCTTCCTGTTCCAGACTACGCCCTCGCTTATGACGTTTGGTATGTGCGTCGCTTGGGCGGTTCTTGCGCTTATTATTGGCTATACCGTGTTCCATAAGTCCGAGCGCAAATTTATCCTCTACATCTAAGGAGTGCTGTGATGACTGAATCTGTTGTTGATTACAGCGAGCAGCCTCTGGCTGTCGAGGTCGACGACGTCACCATGATCTTTAACATGGCGTCCGAGTCGCTGACCAACCTCAAGGAGTACTTCATTAAGCTTGCCAAGCACGAGCTGTTCTTTGAGGAGTTTAGGGCGCTTAAGCACATCTCGTTTGATATTCATCGCGGCGAGGTTGTGGGTCTGGTCGGCACCAATGGCTCCGGCAAGTCTACGATGCTCAAGATTATCGCTGGCGTTCTTGAGCCTAGCGAGGGCAGCGTTAAGGTGCACGGTAACATCGCGCCGCTGATTGAGCTTGGCGCCGGCTTTGACCCCGAGCTGACCGCCCGCGAGAACATCTATCTGAACGGCGCCCTGCTCGGCTATACCAAGGAGTTCATCGACGCCAACTTTGACGGCATTATCGAGTTCGCTGAGCTGCAGAACTTTGTCGATATGCCGCTTAAGAACTTCTCTTCGGGCATGGTGGCGCGTATCGCCTTTGCAATCGCGACGATTACCGAGCCCGATATTCTGATCGTTGACGAGACGCTGTCCGTCGGTGATGTGTTCTTCCAGCAAAAGTGTGAGGCCCGCATCCAGCACTTTATCCAGAGCGGCGACGTGACGGTTCTGTTCGTTTCGCACTCTATGGAGCAGGTTGAGCGCATCTGCCAGCGTGCCGTTTGGATTGAGAAGGGTGACCTTCGCATGGACGGCCCGGTCGATGAGGTCTGCAAGGCGTACCGCGAGCAGTTCAACTAGGTTATAATTACTTGCGCCTGACAGGCTTGTGCTTGCTTGGGCGTGCGGTTATTTGCTCCATTAGCTCAGTTGGATAGAGCAGGGGACTTCTAATCCCAAGGTCGACGGTTCGAATCCGCCATGGAGCACCATCGTTTATTAAGCCCAGACCGCTTGGTGGTCTGGGCTTTTTTCATCTTGTGTGTTGCTGGAGCCGAGCGCGAGCAAGCCGCTGCTGTTTGTTGGGGTTGGCATTTTACTATTCGAGATGCTCTTTCAGCAGCTCCAACGCGTGGGCGTAGCCCTTCAGGCCCTCTCCGGTGATGGTGGCGAAGCAGGCCAGACGGGCGTAGCTCACCTGGCGGAAGTCTTCGCGGGTCTCGACTGCGCTAATGTGGACCTCCACAGCCGGGATGGCGACGGCTTTGAGCGCGTCCAGGATGGCCACGCTTGTGTGCGTGTAGGCGGCCGGGTTGATGGCGATGCCGTCGACCTTTCCGTAAGCCTCCTGGATCTTGTCGACGATGCTGCCCTCGTGGTTAGACTGGAAGACCTCGACCTCGTCGAAGCCCTGTGCGGCACCCGCTTCCTGGCAGATCTGCACTAAGCGATCGTAGTTGTCGCTGCCGTAGATGCCTGGCTCGCGAATGCCGAGCATGTTGAGGTTGGGGCCGTTAATGACGAGTGCTTTCATGGTTGCTTCCTTTGCAGTTGAAAAACCACCACAAAGGTGCCTGCCCCCTTTGTGGTGGTTTTGGTTAGAGAGCGGGTGGGAGGGTGTCGAGGATGGCACGGGCGGTGTTGGCGGCGCAGTCGCGTGAGTCGATGATGTAGTCGGCCCAGGCGCGGTAGCGCGGCATACGCTGCTCGGCCAGCTTGTCGATGCCGTCGCGCGCGGTGATGGGGCGGCCCTTGTGGGCGAGCTCGTCGAGCTTGCGGTTGAGCATCACGATTTGGCTGTTTTGGTGCAGCAGAGGGTAGTTCTCGTCGCGCGTAACCACGCCGCCGCCGGTGGAGAGCACCAAGCCGCTGCGCTTGGAGATGTCGGCCAGCGCTGCCGTCTCCTGCTCGCGGAAGGCCGCCTCGCCGCACTTGATGATAAAGTCGGCGCAGGGCATGTCGAGGCGTTCCTCGAGGGCGCGGTCCAGGTCGATGTGCTCGCGACCCGTGAGCAGGGCAATCTGCTCACCCACGCGGGTCTTGCCCGAGCCCGGCATGCCGATCAGCGCGATGTTCTGTTCGCGGCGTGACAGGCGCTCCGTTACGTCCAGGATCCTCTCGCGCGGGGTGGCTTTGCCGGTATAGCGCTCGACAGCTTGTGCCGCCTGGGCAACAAGCATAAGCAGGCCGCCGATGCAGGGGATGCCGCGGCGCTCGGCCTCGAGCATCAGGCCCGTGCGGGCGGGGTTGTAGACAATGTCGATGACGCCCTCGAGCGCATCGAGGCCTTCGAGCGTGCAAGGCGCGTCGGGGCAATGGGGGAACATGCCGGCGGGCGTGCAGTTGACGAGTAGGGAGGCGTCGGACTGCTGCGCGATATTGTCGTAGTTGACCTCGCTCGTGCGACCCACGGGTACGACGATGGCGCCCATGTCTCCCAGCACCATACTTGCCGTGGTGCCGGCGCCGCCGGTGGCACCGAGCACGAGGACCTTCTTACCGGCAACCTTTACGCCCAGCTCTTCGACCAGGCATTGGAAGCCAAAGTAGTCAGTGTTGTCGCCGCGCAGACGGCCATCGGGCAGACGCGTGATCGTGTTGACGTTGCCCATGCGCTCGGCCAGCGGACTCAGCTCGTCCAGGTATTCCATGACGGCGCGCTTGTAGGGGATGGTCACGTTGGTGCCCTCCCATTCGTCGCCGGTCATAAAGGCCTGGAGGTCCTCGGGCTCGCGCTCAAATCGCACGTACTCGAGCCCCGCGAGCTCTTTGTAGATGGTCGGGGTGTAGCTGTGGCCCAGCACGCGGCCCAGCACGCCGTAGGGACGGGTTGCAGCGGAATCGATCATCTAGAGTACCTCCGTGTAGCTGCCAAAGTAGGTGAAGTTCTCGCACACGTCGTCGATGGAATCGAGCAGGTCGTCGAGGGCCTTGCTGCCAAAGGGGCAGTCCAGATCAAAGTAGAACATAAACTCAAAGTCGCGGCCGGGGATGGGGCGGCTCTCGAGCTTGATGAGGTTGATATTGAGCGCGTAGAAGCGCTCGAGTACGCGATAGAGCGCGCCCGGCTCGTTGGCCGTGGTGATCATGAGCGAGGTGCGGTTGGCGCCGGGGTAGACGCGCGGCTCGCGGCTGATGACGACAAAGCGCGTGTAGTTGTTGTCCGAGTCCTGGATGTTGGGCTCCAGCATCTCCAGGCCATAGAGTGCCGCGCAGCTGCGCGAGGCGATGGCGGCGACGTCGGTGCGCTCGGAGTTGGCGACCATCTCGGCCGACATGGCCGTGTTTGGGTACTTGGTGGCGTGCAGGTCGTGCGCCTCGATAAAGCTGGCGCACTGCGCGATGGCCTGGCCGTGGCTGTAGACCTCGCGTATGTCCGCGAGCTTGGTGCCGGGCTTGACGAGCAAGTTGTGGTCGATCTTGAGGCGAAGCGAGCGCACGATGTGGAAGTCGAACTGGGCGAGCAGGTCGTAGACGGCGTTGACCGATCCGGCTGTGGAGTTCTCGATGGGCAGCACGCCAAACTCGCAGAAGCCGTCACGCACAGCGCGCATAACGCCTTCGAAGGTCTCGAAAAACGCGATGTCGGGCACGTCGAAGAGTTTGCACGCGGCGATCTGGCTATAGGCACCTTCCACGCCCTGGCAGGCGACGCTGGCAGTCTGGGGGAAGGGCGTGTCGAAGGCTACGGCCGTGGCGTGGGCCTTTTGCGAGACGGTGATGCCCTTGAGCTCGTTGATGTAGCGCTGCTGCTCGGCCTTGCTCATGCTCATGAGGAGACGAAACAGGGCGATGGTCTGTGCCTCGTAGCGCTCGGGCGCGCGGCTGGCGAGGTTGTTGAGTTTGGAGCGCTCGCGGGCAGGGTCGAAGACGGCCTTGCCCATCTTGATTTTTGACTTGGCGACCTCGGTGGCAATGTCCATGCGCTCGACAAAGCTGTTGAGGAGCGTGGTGTCGATGTCATCGATGGCCTGGCGGATGTCAGCAAGGTCCATAGGGACCCCTTTCACGTGTCGGTGATTTTTCTGGGACGGGGATTAAAAAATCATTGCGTAC